>CALRYR010000050.1:0-13419 GCA_943372425.1 Variovorax sp. YR752
GTGGCGGCGGTGTGATCCTGGGACATTCGGAGCGTGCGCTTTCTGTTTTTTGAAGATGTGCCACGATTGGAAACGTTGAAGTCACTTGAAGGTCAAGCCATGTCCGTTTCAATGCCGCGCGCCGCAGAGGGTTTCCGCATCGGCGAGGCCGCGCACGCCAGCGGCGTGAGCGCCGCCAACATCCGCTATTACGAGAAGCAGGGCCTGATGGCACCGCAGGGGCGCGGCGACAACAGCTACCGGCTCTACAGCGATGCCGACGTGCACACGCTGCGCTTCATCCGCCTGTGCCGGGCGATGGACATGTCGCTCGACGAAGTGCGCACGCTGCTCGGGCTCGACCTGCGCAGCAAGACCGATTGCGATGCCGCCTGCGTGGCGCTGGATGCGCACCTCGGCCATGTGCGCGAACGGCTGCGCGAACTGCGCGCGCTGGAGAAGGATCTGCTGGCCCTGCGCAACAGCTGCGACGGCAGCGATGCGCAGTGCCACATCATCGAGTCGCTGCACGCACGGGCCGATGCACAGCCGCTGCGTGGCGAGCGTGGCACCTCGGCCACGCGGCATGTTTGATTCGCGCTAGTTGACCGGGCCGGCCGGCAGCGGCATCGGCAGGCCGCGTCGGCGCACTTCGGTGCGCAGCAGGTCGGGGAAGTCGCTGATCAGCCCGTCGACGCCCAGGTCGATCAGGTTCGCCATGTCTGTGCGCGTGTTGATGGTCCAGGGAATCACCTGGAAGCCCAGGGCCTGCGCTTCCTTCACCGCCGCGGCGGTCACGGTGTTGCCGGCGGGCGACCAGACGATCGGGCCTGGCGTGGCGCCGGCCGCGGCCTTCACGAGCAGCGGCGTCGAACCGAAGTCCGCCGCATTCAGCCCGGCGGTCCAGCGGCTGTCCTTGAGCGTGCGCGCGGTCGTGAGGTAGGCCCGTGGCATCTGCGGCGCCAGTTGACCGACGAGCGCAAGCGAACGCCAGTCGAAGCTCTGGATCATCACCCGGTCCGTCATGCCGGCCTTGTCGATCTCGGCCAGCAGCGCACGCACCATCGCCTCGGGCGGCGCGCTATCGTCCGGCCTCGTCGGGTCGAGCTTGGTTTCGATGTTGAAACGCACCGCGTGGGCGCGGCGCTCCTTCACCAGCGCAAACACCGATGCCAGGGTCGGGATGCGCTCGCCGTCCTTCGGTGTCTGCGTCGCGAACTGTTCCGCGTACTTGCTGCCCGGCCGCAGCCGGCCCACGTCGTAGGCCTGCACCTGGGCCAGCGTGAGCGAACGGATCAGCGGGCCGTTGGTTGGCAGCCACGCGCCGGCGGCGTCGCGCGTGTGGTCCGGGTTCAGCGCCATGTCGTGCGACACCACGACCACGTCGTCGGCCGTCAGCGCGATGTCGAGCTCGAGCGTGGTCACGCCGAGCGTGACGGCCTGGTCGAAGGCCTGCAGCGTGTTCTCCGGCCACTGGCCCCGGCCGCCGCGATGCGCCTGGATGTCGAAGGCGTGTGCAGCCGTGAGCGAGAGCGCCATCAGCGCCGCGACGAAGACGGCGCGTGTGTTGTTCATTTCAGCGCGACTTTGATGTCGTCCTGTTGCACCGTGATGTCACCGATCTCGTAGGTCTTGCGGCCGACCGTCAGCTCTTCGGGCGTGAAGGTACGCAGCGGGTAATCGCGGAGCAGCTCCTGCGCCACGAGGCCGCCGATCTGCTGCAGCCGCTCGGCATCGCGGCCGTTCAGCCCCTGCAGCTCGATGCGTTCGGCGCGCGGGTCGTTCAGGCGCAGCGTCAGGGCGGGCACGTCGTACTTCAACGCGCTGCTCACCGACACGATGCCTTCGACGCTCGATGGCTGCATCAACGGGCTGCCGATGGTCATCAGCGCCGTGATGCCCGCACGGTTGCCGGCTGCATCGAGCGTCAGCTTCGGGTCGCGCAGGTTGACCGAGAACAGTTCGGCATAGCGCTGCCGCACCGGGAAGCGCTTGGCGATCTGCGCCTGCAGCTCGTCGCGGCCGATGGTGTATTCGCTGGTGAAGAAGTTGAAGCCAGCCAGCGCGGCGAAGGGCGTACCGGCGGCAGCGACGGCGAGCGCGCGCAGCAGGCCGCGGCGCGCGGACGAGACAGGAAGAGAGTGGTTGCGCATACCGCTGGGAGCTTGCCACAGGCCGAACGTTCCCCGGTTTCTTCAGTCCATGCGCGCGCCGGAGGCCTTCACCGCCTTCTCCCAGCGCGGTGTCTCCGTCGCCAGGAAGCGCCCGAATTCCTCGCTGCCCAGGTAGGCCGGGTCCGCACCCTGGCTCACCATGCGTTCGCGCACGTCGGCGCTGGTGAGCACCTGCTTGAACGCATCGCTCAGTCTGGCGACCACGTCCTTGGGCGTGTCCTTCGGCGCCAGGAAGCCGTAGAAGCCCACCACTTCGAAGCCGGGAATGCCGGATTCGATGACCGTGGGGACGTCGGGCAGTGCCGGGTTGCGCTCGCGGCTCGTGACGGCCAAGGCACGCACCTTGCCCTGCTTGTGGTAGTTGGCCGCCTGCGGGATCGACTCGGCCATGAACTGCACCTGGCCGCCCATCAGATCGGTGAAGGCAGGGGCACTGCCGCGGTAGGGGATGTGCACCATGAACAGGCCGGTGGCCGACTTGAACATCTCGGGCACCAGGTGGCTGATGCCACCGTTGCCGGCCGAGCCGTAGTTGATCTGGCCCGGCCGCGCCTTGGCATAGTCGACGAACTGCTTCAGGTTCTGCACCGGCAGCTTGGGCGTGACCAGCAGGGCCAGCGGCTGCATCGCGGTGCGTGCGATGGGCAAGAAGTCGCGCTGCGTGTTGTACGGCAGCTTGCTGTAGAGCGCGCCGTTGATGACCGCCACACCCGTGTTCGCGAGCATCAGCGTGTAGCCGTCGGCCGCGCTCTTGGCCACCATGTCGGCGCCCACCGATCCGCCCGCGCCGGGTTTGTAATCGACGATGAGCGGCTGGCCCAGCACGGCCTGCAGCTTGTCGGTCAGCAGGCGCGCATGCTGGTCGAGCGGTCCACCGGCCGGGAAGCCGATGACGATCTTGATCGGCTTGTCGGGGTAGGCCGCGAGCGCGGTTGTCCCCATGGCGAGGGAAAGCGCTGCGAAGGCCGTGGCGCGCGTGAAGTTGAATCGCATGGTCTGTCTCCTGGTCTTGTGGAGACGATCATAAGCAGCACGCAAGCCGCGGTCGGCGTGGTCAGAGTGCCCGTCGGCGGGCGTAGCGCACCACCGTCACGCCAGTGCGTGCCTGGCGCGTGGAGGGCATCACCAGCACGCAATCGTCGTACGGCGTGGCGACCGGCTCGCCGTCGTTCCAGCCGATCACGGTGCCGGCTTGTGCGATGACTTCGAGGCCGGTGAAGGGCTGGGCGAAGCGGAAGTCCGCGCTGCGCGCGACCACCGGGCCGGTCACGTCCAGCGCCCACTGGCGCGAGGCATCCGGCTGCAGCCAGCCAGTGAGCGCCTGCGCGATGGCGCCGTCGTCGAATGTCCCGGCCGCGCGGAGGAACCGCGCGCACTGGTCCTGCGCCACCGTGCGGCTCGCGGGGTCGCCATGAAACCCGCATTCGACCAGCAGGGCCAGCGCATCGCTCTTTGGGTCGGCATCGGGCGCACCGAAGCGGCCGAAATCGCGCATGCGAACCCCGTCCTTGTGACCGGCATCGATGACCACGTGCTCCGGGCTGCGCATCTGCCGCGCCAACGCGAGGTTGCGCGGCATCGGGCCGGTGAGCGTCAGCGGCGGGGAGGGCTCGTGCATCGAATGCAGATCGAGCAGCCAGTCCGCCTGTTCGACATAGGGCTGCAATGCAGCGGCACGGCGCCGCTCGCGTGTGCCGCCTTCGGCGATCCGATCGGCCGACCACTGGCGGTTGAGGTCTTCGTCGACGAAGCGCGAGGCATCGTGGTCGGCTGCGTCGAAGCGATCGAAGGCCTCCAGGTTGCAGAAGGCCAGCGTCAGGCTGCCGCGCTGCGGCCGCACGCCGGCTTCGAGCAGGCCCTTTAATGCCCAGGCGCCGCAGACCTCGTTGCCGTGGACCAGCGCAGAGATCATCACGTGGCCGCCGGCCACGTCCGAATCGAAGCGCCAGACGCCTTCGGTGCCGGTGTTGCCGACCCGCCAGGCCGAGAGGTCGGGTGCGGGGAGGTCGAATGTGGACATGCGCAAGCTCACTCCTTGATGTTCGCGAACTGGACGATCTTCTTGTATTTGGCGGTCTCCGTGACCAGGAAACGGTCGAGGTCCACGGGCACCGCGGGGACGACGGAACTGCTGGCCTCCATCTTCTTGCGGAAGTCGGGCGATTGCAGCATCTCGGCCAGCGCACTCTTGAGTCGGGCCTGCACCGGCTCGGGCAGCTTGGCCGGGCCCAGCAGGGCGAACCAGACGCTGATGTCCAGGCCCTTCAGTGCCGGGCTCTCGCCGAGCGCGGGCACGTCCGGCGTGATGGCCGAGCGCTTCGCCTCGGTGGTGCCCAGCGCCACCATCTTGCCGCTGCGGATGTAGGGCAGGGCGCTGGAGAGCACGAACATGCCGAACTCGATGTTGCCGCCCAGCAGGTCGTTGGTGAGCGGGGCCACACCGCGGTAGGGCACATGCGTCATGAACACGCCGCCCTGCTGCTTGACCATTTCGCCCGCCAGGTGCAGCGAGGTGCCCACGCCGGAACTGCCATAGCTGTACTTGCCGGGGTTCTTCTTCAGCAGCGCCAGCAGGTCGTTGGCATTCTTCACGCCGGCCGCTGGGGACGCGACCAGGACCAGCGGCTGCGAAGCGACCAGCCCGATGGGCGTGAAGTCCTTCAGGTCGTAGCGCACGCTGGGGTTGACCAGCCGGCTGATCGCCACCTCGTTGTTGGCGCCGACCAGCAGCGTGTAGCCGTCGGGCGCGGCATTGGCCACCTTCTGTGCGCCGATGGTGCCGCCAGCACCGCCGACGTTCTCGATGACGACCGGCACACCCAGACGCTGCGACAGCTCGAGGCCCAGCGCGCGTCCGGTCAGGTCGGTGGAGCCGCCCGGCGGGTAGCCGACCACCAGGGTGATGGGCTTGCTCGGGTACACGTCGGCCAGGGCAGCGCCGGCCGACCAGGCCAGGCCGCACAGGGCCAGGGTGACGCAGGAAGAGAGGGTACGGGAAAGACGCATCGTGGTGGCCTCGGGTTGGGTGGGGACTGCGCGAATTCTGCGAATCCCTGCCTCCCGGTGTGGTGCCGTCGCGGCACGACCCGGTGCCGATTCAGGCCTGGTCAACGCGGCGTCATGGCGTGCCAGACGGCCTCGGCCAATTCGCCCAGCCGGCGCTTCGGCCGGTACAGCCGCACCTCGAAGCGGATCTCAAGGCGCCGCCCACCCACAGCGATCAGGCGGCCGGCCTTGCAGTCCGCCTGCACCATCGACCACGGCAGCCATGCCACGCCCAGGCCGCGGAGCACGTATTCGTACAGTGCGTCGGCCGAATCGCATTCGATATGGCGTTTCAGGCGCGGCGCCTGCGTGTTGTTCACGAGCAGGTCTTCCACCATGCGGCCCATCGCCAGGGTGCGCGCATACGACAGGAAGGGCACATCGCCGGGCATGTCGAACCCATGGAGCGCAACGCCGCGTGCATCGGTGCGGGACACCGGCACCAGCTTGTCGGAGGCGACCGTCGCATGCGCAAACTGCCGCCCGTCGAGCCGGAAGGTGAGCGCGGCGTGATGAAAGATCAACGAGAAGTCCACCTCGTTGTGCTCGAGCATGCGAACGATCTCGGCCAGTGCGCCGGTCAGCACCCGAACCTCGCCCTGCCGCAGCACGGGTTGCAGCCGCACCAGCGCGTCGGCGAGCACCGTGCGGGCCAGCGTGCGTCCGGTGGCCACCGTCACCGTGCGCGCCTGGCGGCCGGCGACGCTGCGCATTTCTTCGCGTGAGCCTTCGACACCCCGCACGACCTGCGTGGCGTTTTCCAGGAAGCATTCTCCGGCAGGCGTCAGCGCCACGGGCGAACTGCCGCGCTCGATCAGTGCCGTTCCGGCCCACGACTCCAGCGCGCGGATGCGGCGGCCGAAGGCCGGGTGCGTGACATGGCGAAGTTCGGCCGCACGCGTGAAGCTGCGGGTCTGCGCCAGCACGATGAAGTCTTCCATCCACTTGAGTTGCATGGCGTGGATTCTCCGGCCAGCGGCCGGACGGAACGGGGCGTCAGTCGTGCAGCGACGACAGGAACTGCTTCAACTCCGGCGTCTGCGGATTGCTGAACAGTTCGGCCGGCGGGCCCATCTCGTGAACACGGCCCTGATGCATGAAGATCACGCGGTCGCCGACCTTGCGGGCGAAGCTCATCTCGTGGGTGACCATCAGGAGCGTCATGCCTTCGTCGGCCAGCGACTCCACCACACGCAGCACCTCGCCCACCAGTTCGGGGTCGAGGGCGGAGGTGATCTCGTCGCACAGCAGCACGGCCGGCTCCATCGCCAGCGCGCGGGCGATGGCCACGCGCTGTTGCTGGCCGCCGGAGAGCTGGTCGGGCATGGCGTCGAATTTCTCGGCCAGGCCGACGCGTGCCAGCAGCTTGCGCGCCTGCGCGGCGGCCTCGGCCTGGCCGCGTTTCTTCACCAGCGTGGGCGCGAGCATCACGTTCTTGCCGACAGTGAGGTGCGGGAAGAGGTTGAAGCCCTGGAAGATCATGCCCACGCGCTGGCGCAGCTCGCGCATGGCCATCGCGCTTTCGTGCAGCAGTGGCTTGTTGTCCACCGAGAGCGAGCCCTCCTGGAAGACCTCCAGCCCGTTGATGCAGCGCAGCAGCGTGCTCTTGCCCGAGCCGCTCTTGCCGATGATGGCGATCACCTCGCCGCGCTTGACGGTCAGGTCGATGCCCTTGAGCACCTCGTTGGTCCCGTAGGACTTGCGCAGCGCCGTGATCTGCACGATGGGTGCACCGGCGGCGACATGGGCACCGCCTGCATCGGCAGCGGCAATGGTGGTGGAAGAGTCGGTGGTGGACGGATCAAGCACGGCGGACATGGGTCTTCCTCTCGAGATGTTTGGCAAACAGACTGATGGGGAAACACAGCGCGAAATACATCAGCGCGACGCAGCTGAAGACCACGAAGGGCTGGAAGGTGGCGTTGGAGATCATGCTGCCGGCCTTGGTGAGTTCCACGAAGCCGATCACCGATGCCAGCGCCGTGCCCTTGACCACCTGCACCAGGAAGCCGACGGTGGGCGCGGTGGCGATCTTCACGGCTTGCGGCAGGATCACGTGGCGCATCTGCTCGCCGAAGGTCAGGGCCAGGCTGCCCGATGCCTCCCACTGCCCCTTCGGAATCGAGGCGACGCAACCGCGCCAGATTTCCGTGAGGAAGGCGCTGGTGTAGAGCGTGAGCGCGACGGTCGCGGCGGTCCATGCCGACACCTCGACGCCCATCAGCGCGATGCCGAAATAGGCGAGAAACAGCTGCATGAGCAGCGGCGTGCCCTGGAAGAGCTGGACGTAGGTGCCGATCGCGCGGTCGAGCCACTTGCCCGCTCGCAGCCGAAGAAAGAGCAGCAGCCCGCCCACCAGCCCGCCGCCGACGAAGGCGATCAGCGAGAGCACCACGGTCCAGCGCAGCGCCATCAGCAGGTTGCGCAGGATGTCCCAGAGAGAGAAATCATTCATGACGGAGCTCCTCGAGTGTTGTTGCGCGAGTCCAGGGCACCCGCGGAACTGGCTCCGCCAGGCCGCTGGGTGCGCCCCCTTGAGGGGGAAGCGCCGCAGGCGCATCGGGGGTGGGCTTCATATCAGCGGCCGAAGAAGAGCCGGGGGCCGGCCCAGTTGAGCAGGCGGCGCAGGCCGACCGACAGCGCCAGGTAGATCAGCGTGGCGATGATGAAGGCCTCGAATGCGCGGAAGTTGCGGCTCTGGATCAGGTTGGCCGCGTAGCTCAGGTCTTCCACCGAGATCTGGCTGCACACCGCCGAGCCGAGCATCACGATGATGATCTGGCTCACCATGGCGGGCCAGACCTTCTTGAGCGCGGGCGGCAGCACCACGCGCAGGAACACCTGCATGCGGTTGAGCGCCAGGCTCACGGCGGCTTCGATCTGCCCCTTGGGCGTGGCCTCGATGCCGGCGCGGATGATCTCGGTCGCGTAGGCGCCGAGGTTCGCGACCATCGCGATGATCGAGGCCGCCTCCGGCGTGAGCTTGACGCCCGCGGCCGGCAGCCCGAAGAAGATGAAGAAGAGCTGGACGATGAAGGGCGTGTTGCGGATCAGCTCCACATAGGTGCCCACCACCCAGCGCAGCCAGGCCGGCCCGCTCGAGCGGGCCCAGGCACAGGCCACGCCCACCACCATGCCGATGAGCGTGGCGATGGCCGTGAGCCCGATGGTCCACGCCACGCCCTTGGCGAGCAGCCGCCAGTCGATCAGGACGGCGCCGAAGTCGAATTCCATGAGAGAAGCTCCTTGGCGCTGCGCGCCTGCGACCAGCGAAGACGGGGAAGGCGCTTGATCAGACCGGCAAGTCGCCGGCGGCCTTGCCCAGCCACTTCATCGACATCTTGTCGAGCGTGCCGTCCTTCTTGGCGGCGGCGATGATCTCGTTGACCTTGGCCTTCAATGCCGTCTCGTTCTTGGCGATGCCGACGAAGCACGGGCTGTCCTTGAGCAGCAGCTTGTATTCGGCGCTGACCTTCGGGTTCTTGGCGAGCATGTCGGCGGCCACTGCGGCGCTGGTCGCGACGGTCTGCGTCTGGCCGGCCACGAAGGCGGCGATGGTCGCGTTGTTGTCCTCGAAGCGGCGGTAGTCGACGTTCGCGGGCGCCACCTTGTTCAGTTCCTGGTCTTCCATGGCGCCGCGCGTCACGGCGACCGTCTTGCCGGCCATGTCGGCGAAGCTGGTGAGCTTCATGCTCTTGGCGGCGTACACGGCCTGGAAGAAGGGCGCGTAGGCGGCGGAGAAGTCGATGACCTTCTCGCGCTCGGCGTTCTTGCCCAGCGTGGAGATCACCAGGTCGGCCTTCTTCGTCTGCAGGTAGGGGATGCGGTTGGCGCTGGTCACGGGCACCAGCTCGATCTTCACGCCCATCTTCGATGCGATCAGCTGGGCCATCTCGATGTCCAGGCCGATGGGCGTCATGGTCTTGTCGACCGAGCCGTAGGGCGGGTAGTCGGTGGGCACAGCGACCTTGAGGGTCTTGGACTTCATGATGTTGTCCAGCGCGTTTTGCGCCTGTGCGCCGCCGGCGGCGAGCAGGGCGGACGATGCCAGCGCGAGAACGGCGAACTGGCGCTTGGACAGGGAGAGAACGGACTTCATAGCAGGGCTCCTAGGTAAGTCGATGAATCGTCGGAAGGGGTGGCGGGCTTCGCGGGCGTCTTGCGCCCGGCCTTGCCCTTTGCACCAGTGCTTGTATGCAAGAGCTGTGCCTTAGGCTTGTCGCCCGAAGGGGCGCCCTGAAGCGGGGCCAGTGCATCGCGCAGGTGCGCGAGCGGGTCGGTCTGGGTCTGCTGGCGCAGGGCGGAATGCACCGTTCCGATGTGTTCCGCCATCAGCGCTTCGGCGGCGGTGGCATCGCCCCGGGCCAGTGCATCGACGATGCGCACATGGTCCTCGCACGATTGCGCGGCGTCGTGCGTCGACTGGTAGAGCATGGCGATCAGCGTGGTGCGAGCCGTGAAGTCGCGCAGCGTGTCGGCCAGCAGGTTGTTGCCCAGGCACTCGGCCAAGCAGACGTGGAAATCACCCAGCAAATAGCTGCGCGCCCCGACGTCGCTGTCTTTGATGGCCGCCTTCTCGCGCTGCAGGTGCAGCTTGAGCCGGCGCAGCGCGGCCTTGTCGACGCTGCCGGCGCTGCGGATGAGCCCGACCTCGATCACGCGGCGCGCCTCGAAGGCCTCGCGTGCTTCGTCTTCCGACGGCTCGATGACGAACCAGCCGCGGCGGGCCGAGACGGTGACGATGCCGCGCGCCGCCAGGCGGGTGAGCGCCTCCCGCACGATGGTGCGGCTGCAGTCGAACAGCATCGCGAGTTGCTGTTCGCCCAGCCGCGAGCCCGGCGCCAGCTTGCGCGCCATGACCGCCTCGACGATGCGTGCACTGATTTCGGAAGCGGAGATGGCCATGACCAGGAAAGAGCAGATTCCGTGCCCGCTGGTATGCAAGATGTGTGCACCAAGCCGGTGAGCGCCGGGTGCGCGCCAGCCTGCTTCGGGTGCGTCGCCGCACCACGGCGTGGAGAGCGGTGGCATGGCCGTGTAGGACAGCGCGTCTCGCCTGATATTCGCAGGCAAAATTCGCGCACTACAACAGAGCCCCGACCCCGCATGCTGCAGCGCGATGGCTTTCCTGCCGGTATTGATCTTCCACCGGTGTCCGCCCGGCCAGACGCCGCCGCGGTGGATCTCCTGCGGCCCCTGGCCGAGGCACTCGACGGCCTGGGCATCGCCTGCTGCCTGTTCGACGCGGCCGATGCCACGCTGCTCTGGAACCGCACCTTCCTCCAGTTCTTTCCCGAGCACGCAGACGCCATCTGCGTCGGCGAGCACTATGCCGAGAACCTGCGTCGCTTCTATGGCAAGCGGCTCGACGATCGAGAGCGGCCAGCCATCGAGCGCTACGTGGCGGAGGGCATCGCGCGTCACCAAACTCAACAGCAGCCTTTCGTCTTCAACCATGACGGGCGCCAGCTGCGGGTGGCGTCCCTGCCGCTGCCGGGCATCGGGCGCGTCCGCCTGTGGCGCGACGAATCCAACGGTGGTCACCCGGCGGCGGCGAGCGCCTTCTCGGACTTGGCCGACCTTGACAGGGCCGCGTTGTTCGACCATGTGGCCGACGGCTTCATGGTCACGGAGCCCGACCACAGCATCGCCTGGGTCAACGAGCCCTTCGTTCGCCTCTACGGCCTGTCGGACAGGCAGGCAGCCCGGGGCTTGAGCTTCGAGGGGGTCTATCGACTGGCGTGGGCCGAGGTCTTGCCGGAGGAGTACGCGCTGTTCGCCGAAGGCTTGGCTGTGCTCGAGGAGAACATGCGATTCGCCGGCGCACCCTTCGAGGTGCCACTGCCGAAGGCGCGCTGGTGCCGCGTCGTGATCCAGCGCGGCCCGGACGGGCGCAGCGTCGTCGCGCATGTGGACATCACGGTGCTCAAGCGGCAGCAGCAGCAACTGCTGGCCGCCGAGCGGCGTGCGCGCGAAAGCGAAGCCCTGCTGCGCCAGAAGTCGGCGCTGCTCGAGGCCACGCTGGAGCGGATGGAGCAGGGCATCATGATGGTCAACGCGGAGCGCGTGGTCGAGGTGTGCAACCGGCGCGCCATGGACCTGCTCGACCTGCCGGAAGACCTGATGGCATCACGGCCGGCCTTTCAGACCGTGCTCGACTTTCAGATGGCCCGGGGCGAGTTCTCACAGACCTCGTCGGATGTGATGGATTTCATCCGCGCGGGCGGCATCCTCGACATCTCGCAGCGCTACGAGCGGCCGCGGCCCGACGGGCGCGTGATCGAGATCTTCAGCGTGCCGATCGAAGGCGGCGGCGTGGTGCGCACGTACACCGACATCAGCGACCGCCGCCGCAGCGAGGCCCGCATCCGCCACTTGGCGCGCCACGACGGGCTGACGGCCCTGGTGAACCGTGAGGCCTTCCTGGAGAGTCTCTTCGAAGCCGTCTGCGCGGGCCGCCTCGGCGCGGTGCCCTTTGCAGTTCACTACATCGACATCGACAACTTCAAGCCGATCAACGATCAATTCGGCCACGCCGTGGGCGACCAGGTGCTGATTGTGGTGGCCGAACGCATGCGGCAGGCCGCGCAAGACGGCGAACTGATCGCCCGCCTGGGCGGCGACGAGTTCGCGGTGCTGCAGTACCGCGTTGTCGATGCAACGGCGGCGCGCTCACTGGCGGAGCGCCTGCTGGGCGTGTTGGCGGCGCCGATGGAAGTCGAGGGCCATGCGCTGAGCCTGGGCGCGTCGATCGGCATCGCGCTGTTCCCCGAGGCGGGCGACGAAGCCGAGCTGCTCATGCGGCACGCCGACAGCGCGATGTACGCCGCCAAGGCGCACGGCGCAGCCAGCGTGCAGCTGTATGCGCGCGGCGCCCCGGTGCTTCGGGGCTGAGGGCTCAGGCCTTCAGCGTGGCCTTCAAGGTGATCTCCGGCACGCTGGCCAGCGCCTTCGACAAGGGGCAGCCGGCTTTCGCTGCGGCGGCGATGGTCTGGAACTTCGCGTCGTCGATGCCGGGAATGCTGGCGTCGAGTTCGAGCGCGATGCGGTCGATCTTGAAGCCCGCGCCGTCCTTGGCCAGACGCACCGCGGCGCGCGTGTCGATCGCCGTGGCGGCCAGGCCTTCGGCCTCCAGCGCGAAGGCGAAGGCCATGGTCAGGCAGGCGGCGTGGGCCGCGCCGACGATCTCCTCCGGGTTGGTGCCGGTGCGGTCGTCTTCGAAGCGGCTCGCGAAGCCGTACGGATAGTCCTTGAGCGCGCCGGTCTCGGTGCTGACCTGGCCTTTGCCGGTCTTGCCGGCGCCTTCCCAGTGAACGCTTGCTTTCTTGTCTGCTGCCATTTGGAACTCCTGTGGGTGATGGGGTGAACGAACCTTCGTTGTAGGTTGGAACCGGTGACCCGTCTGTCGGCCTGAGGCGCGAATCGACCCGTCCTTGGGGAGAGGCGGCGTCGCCTGCGCGACGGCTTCGGGGCTTCCCCCATGGGGTTGTCTCGCGGTGCGTCGTACCCTTGGCGGTTCCCGTCTGGAGACTCCATGGACCGTCCGCATCACAAGTTCTGGCCCAAGCGCCTGCCCCATGCCATCACCGTGCCGGCGACCTCGCTGTGGCACAACCTCGCGACCGCCGCCGCACGCTACCCGGACAAGGCCGCGCTGATCTTCTTCGGCACCGTGGTGACCTACCGCGAACTGGTGGCGCGCGCGGAACGGCTGGCCGGTACCCTGCACGCGCTGGGCGTGCAACGCGGCGAACGCGTCGTGCTCGACATGCAGAACTGCCCGCAACTGGTCATCGCTCATTTCGCCATCCTGCGTGCCAATGCGGTGGTGGTGCCGGTCAACCCGATGAACCGGGCCGAGGAGCTGAAGCACTACATCGTCGACCCCGACGCCAAGGTCGCCATCACCACCGGTGATCTCGCACCCGAACTGGCCAAGGCCAGCGATGCGCTGGAGCCGGCGCAACGCCTGTCGCACCTGATCGTCACGCAGTTCACCGACGCTTTCGACGCCGAGGTGACCGGCGACGAATCGCCCGCACCGGCCTGGCGCGACTGGCTGCTCACGCGGCACCCCTTGCCTGCCCTGGCGAGCGGCAGCGCCATGCACTGGCAGGACGCGCTGGACGCGGGCCACGTGCCGCCCGTGCACGTGGTGGGTGCCGACGACATGGCGCTGCTGCCCTACACCAGCGGCACGACGGGCTTGCCCAAGGGTTGC
>CALRYR010000051.1:0-13357 GCA_943372425.1 Variovorax sp. YR752
CTTTCCACGCCTTCGAGCAGCGCGTCCATGCGCACCGATTCGATGGTGACCTGCACGTCGGGGTGTTCGGCCATGAACAGCGCCAGCACCGACGGCACGAGGTACTGCGACAGCTCGGCCGTCGCGTGGATGCGCAGCACGCCCGCGCGGCCGGTGCGCAGGTCCCAGGCCTTGCGCTGCACGGCTTCGTGCACGACGAACAGCGGCTCGGCATCGGCCATGAGGATCTGCGCGTCGGCCGTCGGCACCAGGCGGTTGCTCACGCGGTCGAACAGTGCGATGCCCAGCTTGGTCTCGGCCAGCTTGATCGCGTTGCTCACCGCGGGCTGCGACATGCCCAGCTCTTCGGCCGCGCCGATCGTGGTGCGGCAACGCATCACCGCACGCAGCACCTCGAGCTGGCGCAGGTTGATGAGGGAGCGGAATTGCGGGTCGGACATGGCGGCGTGATTCATGCCCGAAAACGCGTCGGGTCGGTCGATGATAGCGGTCCCTTTTTTGGTCGTTTTCGGTGCGCCGAACGCACCATCACGACGTATATCGGCGGCCTATAGTCCCGCCCCTCAACTGAATTGAGCACGCTGCGCAGCGATGGCTATTCTTTTCTTTTCGAGCATCCAGCACCGGCCTTGCAGGCTTCATTTCTTCTTCCAGGAATCATCATGAAATTCGCCCTTCTGCGCAGCACGCTCGCCATCGTGGCGCTCGCCGGCCCGCTCTCCGGCATGGTCGCTTCCGCGCAGACCTGCACCCCGACCATCCCGAAGAGCGAGCTGATCACCGAAGGCAAGATCCAGCTGTCGACCAACCCGACGCTGCCGCCGCTGCAGTTCGTCGACGCCAGCGGTGAACTCAAGGGCATGAACCTCGACCTCGCGGCCGAACTCGGCAAGCGCCTGTGCCTCAAGGCCGAGACGATCCGCATGGACTTCCCGGCGATGATCCCCGCGCTGAAGGCCGCGCGCTTCGACGGCATCAACACCGGCATGTTCTTCACCGAAGAGCGCTCGAAGGTGATGTGGGCCGTGCCCTATGCCATGGCCGCGATCGACATCGTCGCCGTGCCGGGCAGCAAGCGCACGCTGGCCTCGGCCGAAGCGCTGACCGACCTGAGCATCGGCGTCGAGGCCGATTCGTACCAGGAGCGCTGGCTGAAGGAGCGCGAGAAGGACAACGTCGCCAAGGGCCGCAAGTCGATCAAGATCCTGTCCTTCCCGACCGCGAGCGAAGTCATGGCCGGCCTGCGCGCGGGCCAGTTCGACATGGCCGCCTTCCCCAACTACGCGGGCGGCGCCTTCGTGAAGGCCGGCCAGGCGACGATGCTGCTGCCGGCACAGGGCGGCTCGCCGACGATGATGAGCTTCCGCTCCAAGCCGGTGGCCGACGCCGTGGTCAAGGTCTTCAACGACATGATCAAGGACGGCACCTACGACCGCATCCTCGACCAGTACGGCATGACCAAGCTGCCCGAGAAGGTCATCGCGATCCGCGGCACCGGCCCGGTTTGATGGTTCAGGCGGGCTGTCACGGCCCGCGCCATGGTCCGAAAATCGCTTGGTTCGGCGATGTGGCCGCAGGTGGGACGCCTGCGGCAGCGCTTACAGCGTCGAGACGGTGCCTCCATCAATGCGGTACTCGAAGCCTGCGGAGGATGCCGAGCGGGGCGACGCCAGGAACACGATCAAATCGGCAACTTCCTGCGGCGTGGCCGCCCTGCCCACCGGGATGCCACCCAGGGCATCCATGATGAGCTTCTTGCCACCCTCGTGGTCGGTGCCGGCATCGGCGCCAACACGCTTCGCGAATACCTCGGAAGCCTCGGTCATGATCCAGCCCGGCGCGACGCTCAGGACGCGAACACCCTTGGGCGTGATTTCACGTGACAACGCCTTGCTGTATGTCGTCAGCGCCCCCTTGGCAGCAGCATAGGCAGTGGTCGCATCGGGCAGCGGCAGAACACGCTGAATCGAGCTGACATGAATGACCACGCCGGAGCCTTGCGCGAGCATCGACGGCACAAGTTCCCGGTCCAGGCGCACGGCCGGCAGGAGGTTCAAACTTAGCTCGGAGAGCCAGTGGTCGTCGGTGAGTGCAGCGAAGCCGCCCGTGGGGGCATGGGAGCCGCCAAGCACGTTGATCAGGAGATCGACACCACCCCACGCTTTGAGAACGGAATCGGACAGGGTCTTCACGCCGTCAGCCGTCGTCAAGTCGGCAAGGATGTACGACACACCTTCGACCGGCGTTTCCGGCGCTTTGCGAGCGGAAGTCGCCACGCGGGCGCCTGCATCCACCAGCGCACGGACAACCGCGGCGCCGAGGCCCAAGGTTCCGCCTGTGACAACGGCCCGCAGGCCGTTCAGTTGAAGATCGAAGCTCATACCGTCACCTCCATGTTCGCAATCAGACCGCGCTCGTTGTCAGTCACCACGGCCTTCGGGGTGAAGCATTGCGCGACCTGGTCAGGGCTTTGCGTGTCCGCCACGAAGTACGCGGCGATCGGGTCAGGGAGATTCAATGAAGAGGGCATGGTGTGCTCCTTGGTTGGGACGGATCGAAGGATGCGCCCGCATATCCATTTAGAGAATCACCTAGAATTCGAATAGCCTATGTAGAGAAGAGTACACAATGAGGGGATCTGACTTTGCCGAGCTCAAAGCTTTCATCGCCGTCGTCGAAAGGCAAAGCTTTGCCCGCGCGGCCGAGCATCTGGGCTTGTCACCGTCGGCGTTGAGCCAGACCATCCGCCAACTTGAAAACCGCATCGGTGCGCGACTGTTGAATCGAACGACAAGAAGCGTCGCACCGTCCGCAAGCGGTGAGCAGCTCTATTCGCGCGTGGCGCCGCTGTTCCGTGAAATGGCCAATGCGGTTGCCGAGGCAAGCGACGCCACCGGTCAGATCAGTGGAACTTTGCGGATCAACGCCCTCGGGATAGCCGCAAGAACGCTCATTGCGCCAAGACTTCAACGCTTCCATCGGGCGCACCCTGACGTGGTGCTGGATATCGTGGTGGACGACGCACTGGCGGACATCGTGGCAGGCCGCTTCGACGCGGGGATACGGGTCGGTGGTCAGCTCAAGAAGGACATGATTGCCGTCCGTCTGTCCCCAGACATGAAGATGATGGCCGTTGCTTCTCCGGACTACCTGGCCCGCCACGGCACGCCCAAGACGCCCACCGATTTGCACGACCACGCGTGCATCAACTGGCGACTCCAGATGGATGGGAGGTTCTACCGGTGGGAGTTCGAGAAGCGCGGCAAGCGGCACGAGATAGCCGTCGATGGGCCTGTCGTCACCAACCACGCCGACATCGGCGTGGCGGCAGCGGTTGACGGTCTAGGCATTGCCTACCACTTCGAGGTGGATCAGGTCGGCGAGCTGCTCCAGCAGGGGCGTCTTGTACAGATCCTGTCTGACTGGACGATTTCTCGTCCGGGCCTGTTCCTGTACTACGCCAACCGGCAGCATCGCCCTGCGCTGCTGGGCTCGTTCATCGACTGCATGCTGGACCGGGAGCCGTTCGGCGATGCCTAGCCTCCGCAGACAAGGCAGCGCCTTCATCGAGATCGAACTGGACGCGCTTCTGACCTAGTCGTCCCTCAGCGAGGCCACCCGTGCCTCGCCAGCGGCGATGAGCAGGTCGATGTCGTTGGTGGCCAGCACGAAGCGCATGCCACGGGCGATGCGGCGCGCGAGCAGCGCCGCATCGGCCACGCCGCCCAGGCCCGGCTGCTTGCCGTGCGCGGCGCAGGCCGCGATCACCGCGTCGCAAGCCGCCTCGATAGCCGGGTCGTCGACCTGGCCGGGAATGCCGAGTTCCAGCGACAGGTCGTTGCAGCCGATCATCAGCACGTCGACGCCCGGCACTGCGGCGATGCTGGCGGCATTGGCGATGGCACGGGGCGACTCCAGCATCACCACGCACAGTATCTCGGCATTGGCCACGGCCATCGCCTCGCGCGCCGGATGGCGCACGTAGTCGAAGTGCGGCTGCAGCGCGAAGAAGGAGCGCATGCCCAGCGGCGGGTACTTGCAGGCGCGCACGGCCGCCGCGGCTTCTTCCGCATCGTCGACATGCGGCACCACGATGCCCTGCGCGCCGCCGTCCAGCAGGCGAGCAATGTCCGGTGAGTTCTTGCCCGGCACGCGCACCAGCGGCGCGATTCCCAGGGGCAGCGCGGCGGCGGCGATGTTCGCGGCCGCGGTGGCATCGATGGCGGAATGTTCGATGTCGATGAAGAGGAAGTCGAAGCCGCAACGGCGCGCCAGGCCGGCAGCAGCGGCGCCGACGACCTGCTGCACGCCCATGCCGAGCGCTGCCGCACCGCCGTCCATCCGGCGGCGCGCCGTGTTGGGGCGGATCACTCAGTAGCCTCCGACTTCACCGCGCTTCTGGAACTGTCCACGGCCAGGCCGGCCGAGCCATTGTTCGCCGTCGACGATGAGCTCGCCACGCGAGAACACCTTCTTCACCACGCCGTGCACGTGCTTGCCTTCGAACAGGCTGTAGTCGACGTTGCTGTGGTGCGAGTGCGCGGAGATGGTCTGCGTGCCCTCGGGGTCGAACAGCACGATGTCGGCATCGCTGCCCACCGCGATCGTGCCCTTGCGCGGGAACAGACCGAAGAGCTTGGCTGGCGCCGTGGCCGTGAGCTCGACGAAGCGGTTGAGCGTGATGCGCTTGCTGCGCACGCCGCCGTCGTAGATCACCGTCATGCGCGTCTCGATGCCGGGCGCGCCGTTGGGGATTTTCGAGAAGTCGTGGCGGCCGTGTTCCTTCTGATGCACGCGGCCCATGTGGCCTTCCTTCATGCAGAAGGGGCAGTGGTCGGTCGAGATGAGCTGCAGGTCGTCGGTCTTGAGCGCGGTCCACAGCGCGTCTTGCGATTGCTTGTCGCGCAGCGGCGGCGTCATCACGTGTTTGGCGATCGAGAAGTCGTCGCTGTCGTACACCGACTCGTCGAAGAAGAGGTAGTGCGGGCAGGTCTCGGCGAAGACCGGAATGCCGAGGTCGCGCGCCTCGATCACGTGCTTGAGCGCTTCCTTGGCCGAGAGGTGGACGAAGTACACCGGCGCGTTGGCCAACTCGGCCAGCTTGATGCCGCGGTGCGTCGCCTCGCCTTCGAGGATGGCCGGCCGCGTGAGCGCGTGGTAGCGCGGCGAGGTGTGGCCCTGCGCCAGCGCCTCGCGGATCAACAGCTCGATCACGTTGCCGTTTTCGGCGTGCAGCGCGACCATGCCGCCGTGCTCGCCGACCAGCCGCATCGCCTGGAAGATGGCCGCGTCGTCGACCATCACCGTGCCCGGGTAGGCCATGAACATCTTGAAGCTGCTCACGCCCTCGTGGCGGATCGCGTGCTTCATGTCGCCCAGCACCTTGTCGTCGACATGCGTGAGGATCACGTGAAAGCCGTAGTCGATGCTCGCGCCGACCGACGCCTTGGCCTGCGTGCGCGCAATGGCGTCGAGCGGGCTGTCTTCCTTGCCCTGGAAGGCGAAGTCGATGATGGTGGTCGTGCCGCCGAAGGCCGCGGCGCGCGTGCCCGATTCGTAGTCGTCGGCGGTGGTCGAGTCGCCGAAGGTGTTGTCGAGGTGCGTGTGCACGTCGACGCCGCCGGGCAGCACCAGCAGGCCGGCCGCGTCGATGACGCGGGTGTCGGGGCCGACGTCGAGCTGCTTGCCGATGGCGGCGATCTGGCCGTCTTCGAGCAGCACATCGGCGCGGTAGTCGTCGACGGCCGTGACGATGCGGCCATTGCGGATCAGGGTTTGGGTCATGTTGCGGTGTTCTCTGTCGTGTTCAAGCCTGCAGCACGGAGCGCCTGCGCCAGCATCGCGACCTCGCTGTCGGGCAGCGGCCCCATCGGCGGGCGCATCGCGTCGCTCGGGATATGGCCCAGGAGCTTCAGGCAGGTCTTGAGCCGCGCGTTGGCATGGCCGCCCGGCGCGGTGCCGTAGATGGCCTTGGCCAGCGGGTAGATGCGGTCGTTGAAGGCGCGCGCGGTGGCCAGGTCGCCCACCTGCATCGCGCGGTACAGGCCGACGACCAATTCCGGCGTGACGCAGGCCAGGCTCACCAGGCTGCCCGCGGTGCCAACCGCGAAGCAGGTCAGCAGGTGCTCGTCGCCCGAGGCCATCACCATCACCTCCGGCGCCACGCGCGCCACGAGGCGCAGGTTGGCTTCGTAGGCGGCAGCTTCCCAGCTGCCTTCCTTGATGCCGATCACGTTGGGCAACTGCGCGAGGCGCTCCAGCACGTCCGCCGTGTAGGCGAGCGCACCGGCGCGCACGCCGGCCTGGTAGAGGAAAAGCGGCAGCGAGCTGTTCGACGTCGCGATGCGGTGGTGCCGCACCGCCATGTCGGCGTCTTGCGAGAGTGCCCAGGAGAACGGCGGGAACACCAGCACCGCATCGGCGCCCGCGGCCTCGGCGTCATCGACATGGCGCTGCGCCTCAAGGCTGTCTTCGGCGTTGATGCCGCACACCAGCAGCGTGTGCGACGGGCACGCCTGCCGCGCGATCTCGGTCACGCGGCGCTTCTCGTCGCGGCCCAGCATGAAGTTCTCGCCCGCATGCCCGTTGATCAGCAGGCCGGTGATGCCGTCGGCACGCGACACGGCCGACAGGTGTGCGGCCAGCGTCTCTTCGTCGATGCCGCCATCGTCAAGTAGCGGGCACACAGTGGCGGCGTGGATGCCGCGGAAATGATCGAAGGACTCGGAAGGCATGGCGGCACGCGATGAAGGACTGCGGCCACCTTAGCGGCGCGTCGGGGCGGCGGCTAATGCGGTTTGGGGGGACAACTATAAGGGAGACAAATAGCGAACGGGCTTCGGACGCTCTCACCAGAGGTGGCCGAGTTTGAAGTATCGAGCTTGCAGCGAAAGATAACCCAGGTTAATAATTTCAGACTAGCGCTGAATTGAACCTTGCAACGAAGTCGAAAGTTCCACAGCTTGAGGCTATTCCGTGGCACGATCACGTTACTTGAAAGCTGAACGCACGAACTTTTCTTCTCTATCGCGTGTTGCTGCCATTCAAACTTGGCAACGACTGAAATTTGACGAGCTCAATACAACGATTTTTACTGTTAGGCAACCGATTCTTTTACCAATCTGGCTGGGCACACTGTGTGCTAGTCGTTTATATTTTCGACCGCAAGAAGGCGTTTGCATCACGTGGCGACAGGCCTGAAAACAACTGTTGAGAGGCTCCAACGCGAGCTCGGTAGCGCGTTCTATGTGGTCAGCCACCCGGATCACCCGATGCTTTTATCGGGACCAGACATCCTCATCGGGGGCGAAGGCAAGCTTAGCGCTGTGTTCTGGGTGCAAAAGCATGACGCAACCAGCAGTTTGCTCGCTCGAGTCACGGCAGCGCGCTTTGCGCTGCCATCTGAGACGAGATTTCTAGCTGTCGTAGCCGATGACGCCGAATTGCCGGTTGGGGCATTGGGAAATTTCGATGAAGTTGCTGATCCGCGCACGCCATGGCGGACGATTCTTCGCTACGCAACAAGCGACGCGAACCTCCGCGGTGATCGAGGCGCACTCAAAGAAACCAAGCGGAGGCACTCTGAGAAGTTTGCCTTCGCCTTGCTCTTGGCGACTCTCAGAAGCAGGCACGATCTAGCAACGGTTGCGCCAAATGCTGTGGTACGAGAACTGACTCATGCCCAAGAAGCCCAAGAAGCCCAGGGCTACTCGCCAAGCTCACTTCGCCTCCGGCGCCCTATCGCTCAAGTTCGAGGTTCGTTGGTCGCATCACTCTCTGCTCGTGGCAGGCCTGTGCAGCAACTCCGAACTCTGTGCAATGCTGGATTCACTTATAGCTATCAATTGGACACCGGCATTCCCTATGAGAAACCGGACGCCAAACTGAATATCCTGCTTGTTGAGGATTGGCCTATAGTGCGCTCCGACCCGGAGAAACCGATTCGTGCTGCTGCCTTTGGTTGTTGGATTTTGGCTCAGTCAACGGGCGCGAGCGACATTGCTCACTTGATCGAGCGGTCGCGCGAATGGAAGCACGTCCGGAAGTGGCGAGATGCATAAAAACCGAATTCGAACTCTCCAAGCGATTCTTGTCGGCACCTGTATTGGTGTGAGTCCGACTGGAGCGATCGTAAACAACGAGTTTGAAGCAGTGCATCAGGCGGGACGAATTCGCACCCCGAACAGGCGCCGGATATTGGAGGTTCTCCATAGTGCTCGCGCGCTTGACTCGGGCCTAAAGGCATTTGTTCAATATTACGGATGCCAAGAGCCAGGCAAGCAACCGCCCAATGCGATGGGCGGTTATCTTCATGCACTCCAGAAGCATACGGTCGCCGGGCTTGGCCAAATCTCAGCAACACAGCGATCTCAGTTTCAGACCGCTATAGTATCTAAGCGAAATACGTTTCTTCATGAGGCAGGAACGTTTCCAGCCAATGACATGGAGGTTGACGTGCTCCTCTCTGACATGCACGCATGCCTTATTATTGTGCTTGCTCTATGAACGTGGGCCGGCCCGGCGCGGCCTGACCGCTCGTTTGGCGCCCTCATCCCATTATCTGCTTCCGGTTCTCCGGTGGATGCCAGCCACGAGTCAGAGAATCAACACTCCTTCAGGCATCGGCGCGGGGATAGATCCTATGCTGCCTGCATTTTTCTCAGCCTATTTGAATCGTAACGACAACTACGTGGTTCGTTGGCTGGATTAAGGCTGCTGGCATTTTAAAATATCAGGATACAAGGCAGCATGAAGAAGAGCAGCAATACAGTCAGAATTACGAGTGTTAGCTTTCAGCATTACAAGGGTCTTCGCCGTTTTAGCCTATCGCTGGATCACGTGAACGTGCTAACGGGCGCAAACAATTCTGGTAAGTCCACGATTATTGGTGCATTTCGAGTACTTGCCGTGGCTATGCGGACGGCAAGAAGCCGAAAACCGGAGAGGCTGAGCCTCAATGACAAGCACTATCTTGGTTATCTAATTAAGGAGACGCAGCTTCCTGTGTCGCTTGAAAATGTCTCCACAAACTATGAGGATGGCGAGTCGAAGATAAGCTTTCGGCTTAGCAATGGCAACTATCTGCATCTATATTTCTCCTCTGATATTTGCATCTTGGTTCCTCAAACCGGAGGCGCAGCAATTTCCAGTCCAACCACATTCAAATCCAACTTCCCTATTGAATTGGCCGTGGTTCCGGTCCTTGGCCCTGTTGAGCACCGAGAAGATCTGCGGGAGCGTGAGACCGTCGCCGTGTCTTTGTCTACCCACCGTGCTTCGAGACATTTCCGAAACTACTGGTATCACAATCCAGAAGGTTTTGATGAGTTCGCAGCTCTTGTGATAAAGACATGGCCTGGGATGCAGCTTCGACGACCCGAGCGATCCGGCCTGAGCGAGCTATCTATGTTTGTCGCAGAAGAGCGCTTTGACAGAGAACTTTACTGGGTTGGATTTGGCTTTCAAATTTGGTGCCAGTTGCTGACACATCTGCACCGAGCTTCAACTGCATCTTTAGTCGTCGTCGACGAGCCGGAGGTTTACCTCCATCCAGATATCCAAAGGAGACTTCTCGGAGTCCTGAAGGACTCTGGACCAGATATGTTGCTAGCAACACATTCAACGGAGATCATCGCAGAGGCCGATCCTGCAGACATAGTGTTAGTCGACAAAAGCAAGAGCAGCGCCGAACGGATCAAGGATGTTGAAGGCGTTCAGAAGGCAATGCATATCTTAGGATCGCAACAGAACATCTCTTTGGCGGCACTGGCCAGGAACCGGCGTGTCCTGTTTGTCGAGGGAGACTATGACTTCAGTCTTATCCGTCGCTTTGCGAAGCAACGTGGCATGAGCGATCTTGCAGCGAGTCTGGGCATAGCGGCAATGCCTTCCGGAGGTTTCGGCTCGTGGCGGCGGATCAGCGCACTCGCAGACGGCATAGAGCAGGCGCTCGGAGCTGAACTCCTTATTGGAGCGATCTACGATAGAGACTACTTCTGCAGCGACCAGATTGACGAGGTGCTTGTAAAGCTTCGCAAATCACTTAGGTTCGCGCACGTCCACGTTCGCAAGGAAATCGAGAACTACTTACTTCTACCTGACGTGCTAAACCGCGTTATTGCGCGTGGCCTCGCGGAGCGGCGTTTGAGAGGTTTTACGGTGACAGAACCAGGCGATAGCGCAGAGAGTATCCTGCTGGACGTGACTAATGATCTGAAGGATGAAGCCGAGCAACAGTATGTGAGCCGATATTCGGACTATCACCAAAAGCACAGCAAGAAAGATTTGTCTACGTTGATGAAGGAGGCAACCAATTCATTTCGTTCCCGGTGGAACATGCCAGAAGGACGATGGAAATTGGTTTCGGGTAAGGAGACGATGCGTCGCTTCCGGGAGAAGATCCACGCATCTCTAGGAGTGTCGCTAACAGACGCCAAAGTCGTAGATGCTATGCGTCAAGAGGACTTTCCAGAGGATCTAGTTGAGCTACTCGAGGGCGTTGAGTTATTCAGGAGTCTGAAGGTAAGCTGAAGCTGCAGGTAAAACTTTATCTTTTGTGATGCAGCAGGCAGCGTTGAGCTACATCTCATCAGCAGCTTGAATCCGCAGTTTGAAGCGGTTGCCCGGCCAAGGCTGTTGAATACTGGTTATTTGACCGCAAGCAGCCGGACCGGGGTGCACCGCACTATGCGACCTTATAAGAAGCTCTACATCGTCGACCAAGCAGCCTCAGCAAAAGCGCGAAAAACGTAGCGCGCCCGCTGTTGTGCAGGGACTGTCACTTCGACAGCTATCCAGCCCGCTGATAGTCCCCTGCAGATATTGAATAAGCCGCAACGGCCTGCGCGCCGCACCCCGCGTCTATCCTGAAAGCGCCCAACCGCTTCTCAGGAACCCCGCATGCTCTCCGGCTTCAAGGTCATCAGCTTCAACCATTTCCACGCCGGGCCGATGGCGGCCCAGTTGCTGGCCGACATGGGGGCGGACGTGATCGCGGTGGAGCCGCTCGACGGCGCCTTCCACCGCAACTGGGCGGTGGCCAACCACTTCGTCGCGGGGCAGAGCGTGAACCTGCTGACGACAGGCCGCAACAAGCGCAGCCTGGCGCTCGACATGAAGTCCGAGGCCGGCAAGGCGGTCGCGCGCAAGCTGGTGGAGAACGCCGATGTGGTGATGGAGAACTTCCGCCCCGGCGCGATGGCGCGGCTGGGCCTGGGCTACGAGCAGATCAAGGCCTTCAACCCGCGCATCGTCTACGCATCGGTCAGCGGCTACGGCGCCAGCGGCCCCGACCGCGATCTGCCGGGGCAAGACCTGTTGCTGCAGGCGCGCTCCGGTTTCGCCGCGCGCACCGGCCGCGCCGACGGGCCGCCGACGCCGGCGGGCCCGGTCATCGTCGACCAGCACGCCGCGTCGCTGCTGGCGATGGGCATCCTCGCGGCGCTGCTGTCGCGCGAGCGCACCGGCCAGGGCCGCCTGGTCGAAGGCAGCCTGCTGCAGTCGGCCATCGACCTGCAGGCCGAATCGATGACGGCGTGGATGAACGGCGCGCGCTCGGCGACGTCGCGCGGCGCGCACGGGCTGGCGAGCTGGTGCGGCTCGGGGCCTTCGGGCATTCATGCGACGGCCGATGGCCATCTCGCCATTTCGATGGCGGCACCGGCCGACCTGGCGGTGGCGCTCGACCTGCCCGAGCTGGCTGGCTTCGACACCGCGGACAGCTTCTCGAACAGCACGGAGATCACCCGCATCGTCGCGCAGCGCATGCCCGCGCGCACCACGGCCGACTGGCTGCCGCTGCTCGCGGCGCGCGGCATCTGGCACATGCCGGTGAAGGACTACGACGAGCTGCGCGACGACGCCCAGCTCGCGCACCTCGGCGTGTTCATCGATGCGCAGAGCGTCGAGGGCGCGCCGATCACGATGCTCAACCACCCGCTGCGCTACGACGGCGCGGCGCCGCCCGTGCGCTTCGCGCCGCAGAAGCTCGGCATGCAGACGCGCGAAGTGCTCGGCGAGCTCGGCTATGGCGCGGACGAGATCGACGCACTGCTCGCCGCCAAGGCCGTCGGCGCACCGCCGGCGCCCTCTTCGCCCGCCTTCAACTGATCCTCATCGCCCACCCATGTTCGACTTCTCCGTCCCCTCCGACACGCAACTGCTCGTCGACACCGTGCGCCGCTTCGTCACGCAGGAAGTACAGCCGCTCGAGAACGAAACCGAAGCGCTCGGCCACGTGCCGCCCGAAGCCCTGAAGCGCGTGCGCGGCAAGGCGCAGGAGCTGGGCCTGTTCGCGATGAACATGCCCGAAGACTGCGGCGGCGGCGGGCTCGACAACGTGACGATGTGCCTGGTGGAAGAAGAGTTCGGCAAGACCTCCGACGCGCTGATCCGCCGCGTGTTCGGCCAGGTCTACCCGATGCTGCTGCCCTGCAATGCGGCGCAGCGCGAGAAGTACCTGCTGCCCACGGTGAAGGGCGACAAGATCTGCGCCATGGCCATCACCGAGCCCGGCGCGGGTTCCGACGCGGCATCGATCTCGACCACGGCGCGGCTCGAAGGCGACCGCTGGGTGCTCAACGGCGGCAAGCACTTCATCAGCGACGGCGACATCGCCGACTACGTGATCGTGATGGCGCTCACCGACAAGGAGAAGCGCGCCCGCGGCGGCATCACCCTCTTCCTGATCGACAAGGGCACGCCGGGCTTCAGCGTGAACCGCGTGCAGCCCATGATGGGCCACCGCGGCTACGGCCATGCGGAGCTGTCCTTCGACGAATGCAGCATCCCGGCGGATTCGGTGCTGGGCGAGGTCGGCGGCGGCTTCAAGCTGATCATGAACAGCGTGGCCGGCATCCGGCTGGCGCACATCGGCGCACGCGCCGTGGGCATGGCGTCGCGCGTGCTGGAGATGATGCGCACCTACGCGTCGGAGCGGAAGCAGTTCGGCCAGCCGATCGGCGACTTCCAGATGGTGCAGCAGATGATCGCGGACTCGGCCACCGAGATCTTCGCGACGCGGATGATGGTGCTCAACACCGCCTGGGAACTCGACCAGGGCCGCGAGCCGCGCGACAAGGTGTCGATGGTCAAGCTCTACGCCTCCGAGATGATCGGCCGCGTGGCCGACCGCGGCATCCAGGTGTTCGGCGGCATGGGCTTCTGCAAGGACCTCCCGCTGGAACGCATCTACCGCGACAGCCGCGTGACGCGCCTGTACGACGGCACCTCGGAAATCCACCGCATGCTGATCGCCAAGGCCGTGATCAAGAACGGCCTCGTGCTGTGAGGCACGGCTTCAACGTATTCCCCGGAGCTCTTTAATGACCGTTCTCAAAGTCGGCGACGCCATGTCGTT
>CALRYR010000052.1:0-13343 GCA_943372425.1 Variovorax sp. YR752
GCCCGTCATCTATCCGGCCTGGGTGCTCCAGTACGAACTGGTCGCCTACCTCCTGCTCGCGGCGGCACTTTCCTCGCCGCTGTTGCGGCGCGCCTACCTGTTCGGGTTTCCGTTGCTGTACTTCTTTCTCAACGACAGCAGCGTCTTCCTGCTCGGCTTCGTCGGGTCGAAATGGCTGCTGGTCTTCTGGTGCGGCGCCTTCGCCGCCTGGATGACGACCAGCCTGGAGGAGAAGCATCTCCGCTGGGCGCTGCGCGCCTCGCTGGCGTGGCTGGCGTGGACGGCACTGACGCAGTATTCCACTGCCAACGGCGCGATCTCCAGCAACATCGACATCGACGTGCTCTACGGCGTCGGCTTCGCGCTTCTGATGCTCGGGCTGGCACGCCGGCGGGCTGCAACCACCGGCGGCAGGGCGGCGAGCCTCGGCCGTCAGGGCATGCAGAAGGTGGCGCTGTGGTCTTACGCGATCTTTCTTTGCCACGCGCCGGTGGTCAGTCTCGTCTGCAAGGCGCTGGTGGCTGCAGGATTCACCGGGTCGACCGGGTGGGAGCTGGCGGTGGCAGGATCGCTATCGATCTCCGTCGTCGCAGGCGCGCTGGCGCACTGGGCCGTCGAAGGGCCGATCGACCGGGCATTCCAGCGCATGACGAACGAGCTGCGCGCACGTCATCAGGCCTGGGCCGCGCGGGCGGCAGCCCATCGTGTTGCGCTCGGCACGCAGGGGCGCGGCGACCTGCCGCCGCGGCGCTGACACCCGGCCGCGGCCACCCGCGAGCCTGGACAGCGCAGGCATACTTCCCCGCCCGGCCTCCGCCGGCGACGTGGATCACCCCTGCAGCGCGTACGCACGACCGCCACCGCGGCGGCCGGTGCGCCCTTTTTCGAGCACACATGACGCCCTCTTCCAACCGCCGCACACCGAACATCGATGTTCAGCCCGGCGAACCCCGCGTGGCCGGCGAGTTCGGCACCCCCCTGTGGAAGACCTTCGCGTTCTTCCTCGCCCCCATGCTGTTGAGCAACATCCTGCAGTCGCTGTCGGGCACGCTCAACAACATCTACGTGGGCCAGATGATCGGCGTCGGCGCGCTGGCGGCGGTGTCGAGCTTCTTCCCGGTGATGTTCTTCTTCATCGCCTTCACCATCGGGCTGGGCGCCGGTGCGTCGGTGCTCATCGGCCAGGCCTGGGGCGCGCGCGACATCGCCAAGGTCAAGGCCATCGCGGGCACGACGCTCAGCGTCGGCATCGTGTTCGGGCTGTTGGTGGCGGTGTTCGGCGGCGCCTTCACCGCGCCCATGCTGAAGGCGCTGCACACGCCGCCCGACATCCTGGACGACGCGACGCGCTATGCCCGCATCATCCTGATCGCGATGCCGGGGCTGTTCGTCTTCCTGCTCTCCACCGCCATGCTGCGCGGGGTGAGCGACACGGTGACGCCGCTGTTCACGCTGGGCATCTCCACGTTGGTCGGGCTGGTGCTGACGCCGGCGCTCATCCGCGGCTGGGGTGGGCTGCCGATGCTGGGCGTGGCCAGCGGCGCTGCGGCGACGGTGGTGTCCTTCGTGGTCGCCACCATCTGGCTCGCCTTCCGGCTGCGTCGCATGAAGAGCCCGCTGGCGCCGGACCGCGCGTTCGCGCACAGCATGCGCATCGACTTCGCCATCCTCAGGACGGTGCTGAAGGTCGGCGTGCCCACCGGCGTGCAGATGATCGTGATCGCGCTCGCCGAGATCGCCCTGCTCTCGCTGGTCAACAGCTATGGCTCGGAGGCCACGGCTGCCTACGGCGCGGTCAACCAGGTGGTGGCCTACGTGCAGTTCCCGGCCATCTCGATCGCGATCACGGCGTCGATCCTCGGCGCCCAGGCCATCGGCGCGGGCCGCACGACGCAGCTTGGCGCCATCGCGCGCACCGGGCTGCTGATGAACCTGGTGCTCACCGGCTCACTGGTCGTCCTGGGCTACCTGTTCTCGCGCCGACTGATGGGTTTCTTCATCACCAGCGCGCCGGTCATCGACATCGCGCAGACGCTCCTGCACATCATGCTGTGGGGCACGGTGATCTTCGGCATGGCGTCGGTGCTGTCGGGGATCATGCGGGCCAGCGGCTCGGTGCTGGTACCGACCGCGATCTCGATCGCCTGCATCGCCCTGGTCGAAGTGCCGGTGGCCTACGTGATGAGCCACCGCATCGGGCTCAACGGCGTGTGGATCGCCTACCCGGTCGCCTTCATCGCCATGCTCGCGCTGCAGACGGCGTACTACCGCCTGGTGTGGCGCAAGAAGGCGATCCGGCGGCTGGTGTGAGCCGCTGCGGCGATCAGGTGCCGTAGAGGGCCGCGCCTTCGCTTGCGATGGCGCGTGCGCCCGCACGCACCTTCTCGCGATCGGCCATGGTCGAGGGCTTGGCCACGCCCGTGCCGCCATTGGTAATCTGCACCGGCTTCAACGCCTCGGCCCGCACCTCGGCGCGGCTGCGCATCGACTGGAAAGGCTGGGGCGGCAGGTTGCTTTCCTCGCCCTGGAACGCCTGGGCGCCGAAGACGGTGAAGCCGGCGAGTGCCGTGATGGCGATGCGTTGGATGTTCATGGTGAAGCTCCTTGCGATGGGATGAACGCGACACGATGTCGCGGCGTACATGGGGCTGACGCAGCACCCATGCCTCTTGTACGCAGCAAAGTGCCATCTGGATGTGCCGAAACGGCGAGTCCATGGGCAGGCCACAATCGACCGATGCGTGCGCTGCTTCTCACCTTCTCCTGGCAGGAACTGCGGCATCACCCGTGGCGCAACGCGGCCGCCGTGGTGGCGGTGATGCTGGGCGTGGCGCTCGCCTTCTCGGTCCACCTCATCAACGCCTCGGCGCTCGACGAGTTTTCCAGCGCGGTGCGTTCGGTCAATGGGCAGCCCGATCTGGAACTGCGCGCCGCGCAGGGCGGCTTCGACGAAGCGCTGTTCGCGCGTGTGGCGCAGCACCCGCAGGTCGCGCTGGCCAGCCCCGTCGTCGAGGTGTCTGCGACCGCCGTGCTGGGCGACCGGCGCCTGCCGCTGCGCATCGTCGGTGTCGATGCGCTGGTGCTGCCGACGCTCGCACCGGCGCTGATGCCGGTGCCGGCCGATGGCGCCGCGCGCTTTTCCCTCTTCGCACCGGACCAGGTCTTTCTCAACGCCGCGGCGCGCACGGCGCTGGGCGATGCTGCGCAACGCATCACGTTGCAGATCGGTGCCCAGCGCCACGAGGTGCAGGTCGCCGGCAGCGTCTCGGCCGCCGGCACGGCGCTGGCCGTGATGGACATCGCCGCCGCGCAGGAACTGTTCGGCCGCATCGGCCAGCTCACGCGCATCGACCTGCGCCTGGCGGACAGCACCGACCGCGCCGCATTCACACGCACGCTCGAGGGCGCACCCGACTGGCCATCGAACGTGCGCATCGCGGAGCCCGGCGATGCGGCCGAGCGGGTGAGCAACCTCTCGCGCGCCTACCGCGTCAACCTCACGGTGCTCGCGCTGGTCGCGCTGTTCACCGGCGCCTTCCTCGTGTTCTCGGTGCTGGCGCTCAGCGTGGCCAAGCGGGCGCAGCAGTTCGCGCTGCTCGGCGTGCTGGGCCTCACGCCGCGCGGGCGACTCGGGTTGGTGCTGACCGAATCGCTGCTGCTCGGGGCGGTCGGCAGCATCGCCGGCATCGCGCTCGGTGCGGCGCTGGCCCTGTTTGCGCTGAAGGTGCTGGGCGGCGATCTCGGCGGCGGCTACTTCGCAGGCGTCGCACCCACGCTGCGCTGGAGCAGCGGCGCCGCCCTGCTCTACGGCGCGCTGGGCATCGCGGCGGCCGGCGTCGGCGGCTGGTGGCCGGCGCGCGCGGCGCAGTCGCTGCCGGAAGCGCAGACGCTCAAGGGCCTGGGCGCCACGGCCCCGCAGCACGGTGGCCGGCTGGTGCCGCTGGCACTGATCGCAATCGGTGTCGTGCTTGCCAGGCTGCCGCCGGTCGCCGACATCCCGGTGGCGGCCTACGTCTCCGTCGGCTTCCTGCTGGTGGGCGGCATCACCGCGCTGCCCTGGCTGATCGCGCTGCTGTACGACCGCCTGGCACCCGCCTTCGCGCGGCGCGTGCTGCCGATGCTGGCCATCGAGCGCGCACGCCGCATGCGCGGCACCGCGGCGGTGGCAGTCAGCGGCGTGGTCGCGAGCCTGAGCCTCGCGGTGGCGCTCACGGTGATGGTTGCGAGCTTCCGCGATTCGGTCACGCGCTGGCTCGACGTGGTGCTGCCCGCCGACCTGTACCTGCGCGTCGCCGGCAGCGCGAGCGGCGACGACGCCGCCTTCACGCCGGCCTTCGTGCAGCGGCTCGCGCAACTGCCAGGCGTGGCGCGCACGGGCACGCTGCGGCTGCGCCCGCTGCTGCTCGACCCGGCACGCCCGGCCGTCTCGCTGATCGGCCGCAGCTTCGAGGACGGCGGCGCGGCGCGCACGCTGCCGCTGGTCGGCGAGGCACTGCCGGTGCCTGCGGGGCAGATCGGCATCTACGTGAGCGAGGCGATGGTCGACCTGTACGGCGCCCGGCCGGGCACCACCTTCGCGCCGCTTGCACGCGCGCTCGGCACCGGCGGCACGGCACCGGTCTTCTTCGTGGCCGGCGTGTGGCGCGACTACGTGCGGCAGTTCGGCACCATCACGATGGACGCGCGCGACTTCGAGCGCCTGACCGGCGACCGCAGCGCGAGCGACGTGTCGCTGTGGCTCGCGCCCGGCGTGGCCGAGGGCGATGTGCAGGCGGCAGTGCGCCAGCTTGCGGCCGACGAGCCGGGCCTGGGCGATGCGGTCGAGCTGTCGTCGGTGGCGCAGATCCGCGCGACCTCGTTGCGCATCTTCGATCGCAGCTTCGCCGTCACCTACTGGCTGCAGGCGGTGGCGATCGCCATCGGCCTGTTCGGCATCGCCGCCAGCTTCAGCGCCCAGGTGCTGGCGCGGCGCAAGGAATTCGGTCTGTTGGCGCACCTGGGCTTCACGCGCCGCCAGGTGCTGGCCGTGGTGGCCGGCGAAGGCGCGGCGTGGACGGCGATCGGCGCCGTCGCCGGGCTGGCGCTGGGGCTGGCGGTGTCGGTCGTGCTGGTGCACGTGGTGAACCCGCAGAGCTTCCACTGGACGATGGACCTGCTCGTGCCATGGCTGCGGCTGGTGGCGCTGTGCGCCGCGGTGGTCGCAGCCGGTACGCTCACGGCCTGGCTGGCGGGTCGCGCAGCGGCTGGCCGCGACGCCGTGCTGGCCGTCAAGGAAGATTGGTAGAGAGAAACTGAATGAACGACGACAACACACTGGGCGGCCGCAGCGCCGCCGAATGGCGCAACGCCATCCCGCTGATCGATGAACTGATCGCGTTGAAGGAACTGAGCTGGTTCAACCCCGGCATCGCGCCCACGGCGCAAGCGCTGGCCGATGTCGGCCTCGATGCCTCGGACGTGGCCGCGGCCAGCGCGCGGCTGCAGCGCTTCGCGCCGTGGATCGCGCGCGTGTTCCCCGAGACGCAGGCTGCTGGCGGGCTGATCGAATCCGGCATCGCCGCGCTGCCCGCGATGCAGGCCGCGCTGTGCGGCGAAGCCGGCATCGCGCCGCTGGGCGCGCTGTGGCTCAAGAAGGACAGCCACCTGCCGATCTCCGGCTCGATCAAGGCGCGCGGCGGCATCTACGAAGTGCTGGCACATGCCGAACGGCTGGCCCTGGCCGCCGGCCTGCTGCACGAGGACGACGACTACGCGCGCCTCGACAGCGACGCCTTCCGCACGTTCTTCGGCCGGCACCGCATCGCCGTCGGCTCGACCGGCAACCTCGGGCTGTCGATCGGCCTGATGGGCGCGAAGCTCGGCTTCCATGTCTCGGTCCACATGTCGGCCGACGCGCGCGCGTGGAAGAAGGCGCGGCTGCGCGCGAACGGCGTGCACGTGGTCGAGTACGCGTCCGACTACAGCGCTGCCGTGACCGAAGGCCGCCGCCAGGCCGAGGCCGACCCGCAATGCCATTTCGTCGACGACGAGAACTCGACCGACCTCTTCCTCGGCTACGCGGTCGCCGCCGAGCGGCTGCAGAAGCAGCTGGCCGCCGAGGGCATCGCCGTCGACGCCGAGCACCCGCTCTTCGTCTACCTGCCCTGCGGCGTCGGCGGCGGGCCGGGCGGCGTGGCCTTCGGGCTCAAGCTGATCTTCGGCGACGCGGTGCACTGCGTCTTCGCCGAACCCACGCACGCCCCCTGCATGCTGCTGGGCGTGCGCACCGGGCTGCACGAAGACGTGGCGGTGCAGGACTTCGGCATCGACGGCGTGACCGCAGCCGATGGCCTGGCCGTGGGCCGGCCATCGGGCTTCGTCGGGCGCGCGATGCAGCGCCTCATCGATGGCTACATCACCGTCAGCGACGACACGCTTTACCGGCGCATCGCGCAAATGGACGTGCTCGAAGGCATGCGGCTTGAACCTTCCGCCGTGGCCGGCCTGCCCGGCATGATGCAGGTGCTGACCGAGACGCAGGGCTACCGCGAACGCATGGGCCTGTCCGAAGCGCGGATGGCCCGCGCCACACACCTGGTCTGGGCCACCGGCGGCGGCATGGTGCCGGAAGACGAGATGGCTCGCTACCTGGCACAGGGCCGCGCGCTCGACGCCTCGCACCAATGAACCCAATGCATCGCCGCACCCTGCTGCTGGCGATGCTGTCGGCGCCCGCCGCCTGGGCGCTGCCACCACAGACGCTGCAGTTTCCGCGCGACTTCGGCAGCCACCCCGAGCTGCGCACGGAGTGGTGGTACATCACGGGCCACGCGCAATCGGGCACGCGCGAGTTCGGCTTCCAGCTGACCTTCTTCCGCTCGCGCGTGGACGACACGCAGGGCATGCGCTCGGCCTTCGCGGCCAAGCAATTGGTCTTCGCACATGCCGCCATCACCGACCTGCAGGGTCGCAAGCTGCTGCACGATCAGCGCATCGCCCGTGCTGGCTTCGGCGTCGCACAGGCCGGCGAGGCCGACACCGACGTGCGGCTGCGCGACTGGACCCTGCAGCGCGGTGCCGACGGCCGCTACCAGGCCCGGCTGCCGGCCGGCGACTTCGCTTTGGCGCTCGACTTCACGCCGACCCAGCCGGTGCTGCTGCAGGGCAGCGCCGGCCTGTCGCGCAAGGGGCCGCAGCCCGAGCAGGCCAGCTACTACTACAGCGAACCGCAGCTCGCCATGCGCGGCCGGCTCACGGTGCAGGGCCAGGGCTTCGACGTCGAAGGCACCGCGTGGCTCGACCATGAATGGAGCGAGGCGCTGATGCACCCCGAGGCCGTCGGCTGGGACTGGATCGGCATGAACCTCGACGACGGCAGCGCGCTCACCGCCTTCCACCTGCGCCGCGCCGACGGCAGCGCGCTGTGGGGCGGCGGCTCGTGGCGGCCGCGGGGCGGCGAGGCCCGCAGCTTCGGTGCCGACACGGTGCACTTCGACGCGCAACGGCGCTGGAGCAGCCCGCGCACGCGCGCCGCCTACCCGGTGCAGTGGCGCATCGACACGCCCGCCGGGCGCTTCACCGTGCGGGCGCTGCTCGACGACCAGGAGCTCGACAGTCGGGGTTCGACCGGCGCGGTGTACTGGGAGGGGCTGAGCGAGCTGCTCGACGGCCAGGGCCGCCGCGTCGGGCGCGGCTACCTCGAAATGACGGGCTACGCGGCACGTCTGCGGCTTTAGCAGCGCCGTCGCACGGGGCTTCACGCCGCCTTTACACGAGCGACACGCACATGTTCACGCCCGCCCCGAAAATCGCTGGCGATCGCGGTTCCCGGCAAGGGTTCTCCCCAATCTCTCCGCAATTCGCGCGCAAGATCGCATCGCTACCTCGGCCCTGCCGATGCGCCACCCGCAGCGCACCTCGCCCCTCGAACGGATTCCTGTGCGCCGCCCTCTTTTTCCTCGCCTGACGCTCTCCCGAAAGATCTTTCTCGCGCTCGCGACGCTGCTCGTTTTGCTGCTGCTGATCTTCACCGCCTTCTCGATCGTCGGCCTGCAGCGCGGGCTCGGGCCGTACGCGGCGGAGATCCAGATCCGCCGCATGACCTGGCTGGCCGAGCAGCTGCAGAAGAAGTACGCTGTCGACGGCAGTTGGGACGTGCTGCGGCGCGACGGCCTGGTCTGGCCGCGCCTGCAGTGGGGCGAGCGCGACGTGGCCGGCGCACAGCTCGGCGGGCGCCGCCTGCCGCCCTGGTACGACCGCTCCGGCCCGCCGCCCGGCGACGGCGTGCTGCCGCTGAACGGGCGCGCCTTCCTCCCGCCACCGCCCGACGAAAGCCCCGATGGCGGGCCCGACCTGATCTTCCAGCACCTCGGCGTGATCGATGCCGATGGCGCTCACGTGGCCGGCGCGCATGTCAACACACCCGACGCGGCGCGCCTGCCCCTCATGCAACGCAACCGGGTCGTCGGCTACCTCGTGCTGGCGCCACCGGAGGTGTTCCGGGGCCAGGTCGATCGCGCCTTCCTGGCGCGCCAGTCGGGCTTCCTGGCATGGACCGGCCTGGTCGGGCTGGGCGTGGCGCTGGTGCTGTCGTGGCTGATGGCGCGACGCTGGCTCGGCCCCATCGAGGGCCTGGGCCGTGCCGCGCAGCAGATCGCGCTCGGCCGTCTGCACACCCGCGTGACGGTGGACGGCACGGACGAGATCGCGCTGCTCGGCCAGACCTTCAATTCCATGGCCGAACGGCTCGACACCATCGAGACCTCGCGCCGGGCCTGGCTGGCCGACGTCGCGCACGAGTTGCGCACGCCGCTGGCCGCAATGCGCGCCGAGATCGAAGCCCTGCAGGACGGCGTGCGCCGCTTCGACGACAAAACCGCGCTGCGACTGCACCGGCAGGTGATGCGGCTCGGCCAGCTGGTCGACGACCTGCGCAGCAGCATGCGCGAGCCGGAAGGCGTGACCGCGCACGGTGTGTCGCCGTTCACGGCGGTATTCCCGCTCACGCTGCTGAGCGAGGCCGTCGAGACGATGCGCGAACGCTTCGTGCAGCGCGACATCGCGATCGACATGCGCCGCCTCGGCAATGCCGACAACAGCGTGGCGATGCGTGGCGCCGCGCCGCGCCTGCACCAGGTGTTCATGAACCTGCTGGAGAACGCGCTCAACTACACCGACGCCGGCGGCAGCCTGCGGCTGAGCGCCAGCATCGAGGGTGGCACCAGCGATGGTCTGCTGCACCTGCGTTTCGACGACAGCGCACCTGGCCCGCTGGTGCACGAGTTCCCTCGGCTGTTCGACCGACTGTTCCGCGGCGAGGCCTCGCGCAGCCGCGAGACCGGCGGCTCCGGCCTCGGGCTGTCCATCTGCCGCACCATCGTCGAGGAGCACGGCGGCAGCATCGACGCGTCCCCGTCGCCGATGGGCGGGCTTCGCGTCATCGTCACCCTTCCTTTGAGCCCCGCACCATGACCCGCATCCTTATCGTCGAAGACGAGCCCGACATCGCCTCGGTCCTGCAGGATTACCTGCGGCACCAGGGCTACGAGACAGAGCATGTCGCCGACGGCCAGCTCGCGCTCGAGCGCATCCAGGCCGCCCCGCCCGACCTGACGCTGCTCGACGTGATGCTGCCGAGGCTCGACGGCCTGGCCGTGCTGCGCGGCGCCCGCGCCCGCTCGGACGCGCCGGTCATCATGCTCACTGCGCGTACCGAGGAGGTCGACCGGCTGATCGGCCTCGAGCTGGGCGCCGACGACTACATCTGCAAACCCTTCTCGCCGCGCGAGGTCGTCGCGCGGGTTCGCGCCGTGTTGCGACGCACCGCGCAGGCCGCGTCGAACGCACCGGCCAGCGCCCTCGCGCTCGACGAAGACCAGTGGAGCGCGACGCTCCATGGCGAGCCGCTCAACCTGACGCGGCGCGAGTTCCGGTTGCTGCAGGCGCTGGCACGCCATCCGGGCCGCATCTTCTCGCGCGGGCAATTGCTCGAACTGGCCTACGAGCCGGTCGACGACGTGACCGAACGTGCCGTCGACAGCCACGTCAAGAACCTGCGCCGCAAGCTCGCCGCGCTCTCGCCGACCCACGACTGGATCCGTTCGGTCTACGGCATCGGCTTTTCGCTGGAGACGCCGGACACCTGATCCGGCCGTCGCGCGGGGGCTGGCACCGCGTTCCCAATTTCCTCCGCATTCGCTGCGCACAGTCGAAGCCTTTCAAGAAGGAGTCGAGTGATGAAAAGACGCGATTGCATGCTGGCCGTGACGGCCGCCCTGGCGCTGAGCGGCTGCGTCATGCTGCCGCCCCCGCCGCCGTTCCACCCACCGCCGCCGCCTCAGCCGTTTCGGCCGCCAGGTCCGATGCCGGATGGCGGCGGTGAGCGCGACGAGAACGGCCCGCCGATGTTCCGGCCCGGGCGCCAGCCCTGAGCCCCGCGAGGCGCGCATGCGGATCCCCCTTCCCTTCGTGGCCCTGCTCGGCCTGTCGGTGGCCATCGGTGCAGAGGCCAATCTGGCGATGTCGCCGACGCCGATGCAACGCAGTATCGCGATGGCGATCGGTCCGCAGGCGCCTCGCATGGCAAACGCAGGCCCCGTCGCATCCGAGGCCTGGTGGCTGGGCTTCCGGGACGACACGCTCAGCGCGCTCATCCTGGCGGCGCGCCGCCACGGCGGCAGCGATGCGGACACCACGGCAACGCACATGGTCGCAGGCGACGCGCTCGCCTTGCCGATCGAGATGCAGGTGGCGGCGGCATACGTGAGCACCAAGGTCGACAGCATCGGCGTCGAGCTCATCCGCGAAGCGATGGCTGCCACGCGCCGCCAGGCCGAGCTGATGAGCAGCGGCGCACTCTCTGACGGAGACCGCTCGGTGCTGCAACGGCGCATGACCGACGCGATGGCCGCCGAGCGCACGCTGGTCGACCGGCGCGCCACGCTGCTGGCACTCCTCGCCGCACGCTGCGGCATGGACACGACGGCTCTGGAAGCGCTCGTCATGCCCGCCGGCGCCATCCAGCCGCTGCCGCGCTTCCAGGCGCGCCTGCCCGAGCAGCCGTCGTCGGACTGGGTCTTCGAGCGGCAGGACGTCGTCCTCGCCCAGTCGCTGCGCGCCATCGCCGCCGCGTCGCGAACGCAGGTCGACGCCGGCTATGTCGACAGCGTGATCAAGCGCGCCGAGGCGGAAGTCGCTGCCGCAGTCAGCGAGCTGCAGGACCAGCGCGCCAAGACGGCCGCGCTCGAGGCACGGGCCGATGCCGTGCGCCAGGCGCTCGACGATGCCCTCGCGCGCCAGCAGGCAGGCACCGGCTCGGAGCTGGACGTGCTGGAGCGCTACCAGCAGCTCATGCTCTATTCGCAGCAGTTCAGCAGCGCCAGCGGCACGCTCGCGCTGGGCTGGATCAAACTGCTGTACCGGCTGCAGGGCGCGCTCGACACCACGGCCGCCGGTTCGGCATGGCCCGCATCGCAACCGCCTTCGTCGCATGGCACGCTGCAGCGACCGTTGATGTAGTGCCCGCTGCCCCTCGTCGCGGGGCAGCCTTTTCAAGAATCACCCATGGACTTCCTGCGCACGCTGCAAGCGCTCTGGCACGCACTCGTCGCGCTGGCGCAGCTGATCGGTGACCTCCTCGATCGCCTGCCCTGAGTCCCTGAGCCCGGCGGCTCAGAACGCCGTGCCGATCTGGAACTGGAAGCTCTGCGTGCGGTCCTTCGCGATGCCGTTGGCATCGTCGGCCTTCTGGTATTTCACGGGAATGGCGTAGGCCACGCGCAGCGGGCCGAGCGGCGAAATCCAGCTGATGCCCAGGCCCACCGACGCGCGCAGGGCCTGCTGGGCCTTCCATTGCGCATCGGTCATGCTGGCACTGCGCTCGGAGAACACGTTGCCCATGTCGAAGAAGCTGTAGAGCCGCAAGGTGCGGTCGTTGCCCGCACCGGGGAATGGGGTGCTCAGTTCGGCGTTGAACACGGCCTTGCGGGTGCCGCCCAGCGAACCATCCGTCACGCTGTCGCGCGGCCCGAGCGAATTGCTCTCGAAGCCGCGCACCGAGCCCAGGCCACCCGCGTAGAAGTTCTTGAACACCGGGTAGGTCTGGCCGGACAGCGCCTTGGCGTAGCCGAGCTGCCCGTTGACGGCGAAGGTGTACTGCTTGCTGAGCGCGAAATACTGCTGGTACTGGTAGTCGGTCTTCAGATAGCGCATGTCGCCGCCGATGCCGACTTCCATGTTGGCCGACTGCAGCCGGCCCTTGGTGGGCACCAGCGCGCTGTCGCGGTCGTCGCGCGACCAGCCGACGGTCAGCGGAATGCCCCACACGCTGGACTTCGCGCAGCTCGAGACCACGCCCGTGCTGGCGTCCCGCGTGCAGGCGAAGTAGTCGCCGTAGGCCTGGGGCACGCCGGTGTCGTAGGTCGTGCCGTCGACCGTCGTGGTGGTGCCGTTGGAGCCGGGGTCGAAGCGGTATCGCTCCAGCCCAACGCCGAAGTACACCCGGTCGATCTCGTTGAAGGGAACGCCGAACTTGATCGACGTGCCTTCGTGCACCAGCTCGTAGTTGCCGTCCACGTCGTAGTAGGGACGCGACGTCGAGTAGTAGGCCGAGACCGTGCGCGAGATGCCGTCGGCGGTGAAGTACGGGTCGGTCGCTGCCAGCGAGACCGACTTGCTGTACGACCCGATGCTCACCGACAGGCCCAGGTAGTTGCCGGAGCCGAAGACGTTCTCCTGCGTGATGCCGAAGGTGAGCGTGACGTTGTCGCTGCTGGAGAAGCCCGCGCCCAGTTGCAGGCTGCCGGTGGGCTTCTCCTTGACGTCGACCACCAGGTCGACCTCGTCGGGCGAGCCGGCGACTTCCTGCGTCTCGATGTTGATGTCGGTGAAATAGCCCAGGCGGTCCACCCGGTCGCGCGACAGCTTGATCTTGTCCCCGTCGTACCAGCTCGCCTCGTACTGGCGGAACTCGCGCCGGATCACTTCGTCGCGCGTGCGGCTGTTGCCGCCGATGCTCACCCGCCGCACATACACGCGGCGCTGCGGCTCGCCCTTGAGCACCAGCGTCACACGCCGGCGTTCGCGGTCGATCTCCGGCTGGATCACGACCCGGGCGAAGGCATAGCCGAAGCTCGCGTAGTAGTCGGTGAAGGCCTTGGTCGTCGTCGTGACCTGCTCGCCGTTGTACGGCTCCCCCACGCGAACGTCGAGCAGCGCCTGGAATTCCTTCTCGCGCGCCAGGTAGTCGCCCTCGAGCCGCACGCCAGCGACCACGAAACGCTCGCCTTCGGTGATGTTCACCGTCACGCTGAGGTCTTCGCGATTGGGCGAGACCGCGACCTGCGTGGAGTCGATGCGGAACTCCA
>CALRYR010000053.1:0-13260 GCA_943372425.1 Variovorax sp. YR752
CAGGCGCAGGCTTGCGCGCGAAGGTCTCCAGGCGGTTGCCGGAGGTGTGGCCGGAAAGGTCGATCAGGATGTCGATGCCGTCGGCACGAATCTTCTCCGCGAGTTCCAAAGACGTCAGCGTGTCGATGTTGTGCCAGTGCTTCACATGCTGACGCAGCCGTCTGCTCGTCGCGTCTTCGTTTCGGCGGCTCCGGTTCGAATAGGCGCTCACCACCAGGGCGGTGGATTGTGCGAGGTGCTTCAGTACCGGCTCGAAGAACGTGGAAACCGCGTGGTTGTACAGGTCGGCGGACACAACGCCGATCCGTAGCGGCTTGGCAGGGTCGCGCGGGTTGTCGTGCGGTCGCCAGGTCGGACGCAGCGGCGCTTCGAACACCTCGCCGAAGCGGCGGTGGTCGGCGAACAGAGCCTCCGGCCCTGCGGTGTGGCTGAGGCTGAGGCTGAACAGCAGGACGGTGAAGGCCTCGGCATCGTCCGGGCGTCGCGCGACGGCTTCGCGGAAGCATTCGCTGGCTTCGTCCTGTCGGCCCTGTGCATTGAGCGTCAGGCCCAGGCTGGAGTAGCTTTTGCTGTACTTGGGCTCGACGGCAATCCCTTGCCGGAACAATGCTTCGGCTTCGGTCCAACGATCCTGTTCCGTCAGCAGCACCCCGAGCAGGGCGTACCCGTGGGCGTAGGTCGAATTCCTCTCCAGGGCCTGTCGATAGGTGGCTTCTGCTTCCGCCGGGCGTCGTGTTTCCTTCTGGATCGTTCCCAGGACCCAGTAGGCGTGAAGATAGGTCGGGTCGATTTCCAGTGTGCGCAGACAGTGCAGCTCTGCCTCGGGAGTGCGTTGCTGACCGTGGAGCAGGACAGCCAGGGCGTAGTGCACCGAGGCATCGTTCGGGTTGAGTTCGAGGGCTCGCCGGTAGGCCGACTCGGCCTCCGCCTTGCGTCCGAGCGCGTCAAGGGTGCGCGCGAAATTGCCATGCGCTTCGGCATCCGTCGGCATCAGCCTGACGGCTACTTCCATCGAAGGCAGCGCCTCCGTCGGCCGGCCCTGTGCATTGAGGCTGGCGCCCAGAACCTTCCAGGCAAAGCCGTGCTTCGGAAACCGCGTCGTCAGTGATCGGGCCAGGGTCTGCGCTTCGGCATGGCGCTGCTCCTTGTAGAGCGCGGCCAGCTTGGTGGCTTCCTTGACCGTGGGCAGCCGGGTGCCGCCGGCCTTTCTGGAGATCCCCGGGGTGATCGCCCCCTGTTTGACCGGTGCGGTGAGCTGGGTGTCACGGATGGTGCGCGTGATCCGCTCGCGAAGCTCAAGGTGTTCGGCCAGCGCACCGAGGACCGAGGCCTTCAACTTATGGTGCCGGCTGTGGGCCAGCGCCAGCTGCTCGCGTGCCAGGCTGAGGCGATCGGCGCGGATCAACGCATCGACGTAGCCAAGCCGGTATTCCGCATTGTCAGGTTGCCCCTTCAAGGCCGCCTCGAAGTGGGGCAGTGCCGCAGGCGCCTGGTTCACGCCGACGGCGAGCCGGCCCAGGAAGAAGTTGGCCGCGGCGTGCTCCGGCAGAGTTTCCAGAATGCCACGGTACAGCGTCTCCGCGTGCTCGAGTTCGCCCGCCCGGTGGTACTTCATGGCGAGCTTCAAAGAGCTGTCGATGGCCTGCGCCAACGCGTCCAGCGGCGGGGCGGCATCCGGCGGGGCAACTTGCGGAGCTGCAGGGGATTCGGTCATCGACATGGAGGCTCTTTCCTGGTTCTGGCTCGGTATCGGCGGCAGTGGCTCGGCCGGCGCGAAAGCGAACAGGGGGAAGCGCAGCCTCTGCTGCCGCGCACCTGTACCGGCGCTTAGATTCTTGGCGGGGAGGGCGCAGGGCAAAGGGCGGATCAGAAGGGGAAGAACCCTTCTGATCCGGCGACTCGTCGGGCGAGTGCCGGGCCCGGCGCAGACGGATGTTGCGGTGGCCGCTGCTGTTGGGGAAAGCCTTGCCCCAATGAAAAACGGCCGAAACCCATGAGGATTTCGACCGTTCTTGATATTGGTGGGCCCTGAGTGACTCGAACACTCGACCTACGGATTAAGAGTCCGCTGCTCTACCAACTGAGCTAAGAGCCCCTGACTGACATCAACATTGCTGTCATCAGGCAAGACTGCGATTATAGCCACAGAAAAAGGGCTGTCGTACGATCGAGAAATCTCTGATTGGAAAAAACCAACATGGCCCTCGAAAGCTCTTCCTCGCTCCTGCCGCCCCACGTCGTGATCACCGGCGCCGCCGGCGCGCTCGGCCGTGCCGTGGTGCAGCGATTCCTCGACGACGGTGCGCGTCTCGCGCTCATCGGCCACAGCGACGCGCAGCTGGCCGACGCCTTCACCGGCCTCGCCAATTCGCATCACCTCCTGATCGGGGCCGATGTGCGCTCGGAGGGCAGCATGCAGGCTGCTGCGCAGCAGATCCTGCGGGTCTTCAAGCATGTCGACACCGTGGTGCATCTCGCAGGCGGGTTCGAGATGGGCGCTGCCGTGCATGAACTCGACCGTGCCGGTTGGGACCGGATGATGGACCTCAACGCCTGGTCCTTCGTGGCCGTCCACCAGGCTTTCGCACCATCGATGGTCGAGCGCAAGAGCGGGAGCGTGATCGCCGTTACTGCCAAAGTGGCGACGCGCGGCATGGCGGCGATGTCGGCCTACATCGCATCGAAGAGTGCGCTGCAGCGGCTGGTCGAGGCGGCTGCAGCTGAAATGTCGCCGCACGGCGTGCGGGTCAACAGCATCGCGCCCAGCGTGCTCGACACGCCGGCCAACCGGCAGGCCATGCCGGATGCCAATCCGGCGGATTGGGTGTCGACGGATCTCGCGGCGCAGACCGTGGCTTTCCTCGCGTCGACGGCAGCACAAGCGTTGCACGGCCAACACCTCGCCCTCGGTGCCTGATCGGCACGCGTCAACGAAAAAAGCCTCGGCGCGGACGCCGAGGCTTTGGATCGGGTTGGTGGAGAGGATGAGGATCGAACTCACGACCTCCGCATTGCGAACGCGGCGCTCTCCCAGCTGAGCTACCCCCCCAACGCAGGGGGATTCTACCCAGCACCGGCAAATTCTGTGTGGTGGGGGCGGGTGACGGCGGGCCGCTATCCTCGGCGCCAAAGGAGCTCGAATTCATGACGACCTACGACCCCGCGTGGCTGGAGCGCATGTACAACAACCGCGCCCGCGTGCCCGAGAGCGGCGAGCATCTGGCGCGCTGGACGCGCGAGTCGGCACAGGCCCGAGCCGTCACGCCAGGCGTGCTCGACATTCGCTACGGCGACGCACCCGGCGAGACGCTCGACATCTTCCCTGGTGCCGCGTCGGACGCGCCGGTGTTCTTCTTCATCCACGGCGGCTGGTGGCGGTCGCTCGACAAGAGCGACCACTCCTTCATCGCGCCGCCCTTCGTGGAGCGCGGCGCCTGCGTCGTGCTGCCCAACTACGCGCTGTGCCCCGGCACCGAGGCCGCGCCGGTCACCATTCCCGAGATCGCACTGCAGATGGTCCGCGCCCTGGCCTGGACGTGGCGACATGTGGCCGAGCACGGCGGCGATGCGTCGCGCATCACGGTGGCGGGGCACTCGGCGGGCGGTCATCTCGCCGCGATGCTTTTGGCGTGCGACTGGCAGGCCGTGGCGCCGGACCTTCCTGTGGGCCTGGTGCGCAACGCGCTGTCGATCTCGGGCCTGCACGATCTGCGAGAGATCCGGCATGTGCCTTTCCTCGCCGACTCGCTGCGGCTCACCGAGCGCGACGCGCGACGCGCCAGCCCGGCCCTGTGGCCGGCGCCGAAGCGCGGCACGCTCTACACCGTGGCTGGCGCCGACGAGAGCGAAGCCTTCCACGCCCAGAACGCCGCGATCCGCAAGGCATGGGGGGCGAAGACCGTGCCGGTCTGCGAACTGCTGCCGGGCCTCAACCACTTCAGCATCGTCGAGGCGCTGGCCGACCCGGCCAGTGCGCTGCACCACCATGCCGTCGCCCTGCTGGACGCCTGAGGCGGTGGTGAGCCGGCTACATCAGCAGGTGTTCGCCTTCGTTGGCGCCGCCGAGCGTGACGTAGTTGACCTTGCGGATGTCCATCAGCGCCTTGCCGCCGGCGTAGCTGATGGAGCTCTGCACGTCCTGCTCCATCTCGATCAGCGTGTCGGCCAGCTTGCCCTTGATGGGTTCCAGGATGCGCTTGCCTTCGACGTGCTTGTACTCGCCCTTGTTGAAGTCGCTGGCCGAGCCGTAGTACTCCTTGAAAAGCACGCCGTCGACCTCGACCGTCTTGCCGGGCGACTCTTCATGGCCCGCGAACAGCGAACCGATCATCACCATCGACGCGCCGAAGCGGATGCTCTTGGCGATGTCGCCATGGTCGCGGATGCCGCCGTCGGCAATGATCGGCTTGGTCGCCACCCGCGCACACCACTTGAGCGCGCTCAACTGCCAGCCACCGGTGCCGAAGCCGGTCTTGAGCTTGGTGATGCACACCTTGCCCGGGCCGATGCCGACCTTGGTCGCATCGGCGCCCCAGTTCTCGAGGTCGATGATGGCTTCGGGCGTGCCGACGTTGCCCGCGATGACGAAGCTCTTGGGCAGCTTGTCCTTGAGGTAGCCGATCATGGCCTTCACCGTGTCGGCATGGCCGTGCGCGATGTCGATCGTGATGTATTCCGGCACCAGGCCGGCCGCGGCCAATTGGTCGACCGTGTCGTAGTCCGCCTGCTTCACGCCCAGCGAGATCGAGGCGAAGGCGCCCTGGGCGTGCATGTGCTTCACGAACGCGACGTTGTCGAGGTCGAAGCGGTGCATCACGTAGAAATAGCCGTTCTGCGCCAGCCAGAGACTGATGGTCTCGTCGACCACCGTCTTCATGTTGGCCGGCACGACCGGGAGCCGGAAGCTGCGGCCGCCGAGCGTGACGCTCGCGTCGCATTCCGAACGGCTTTCCACGCGGCATTTGCGCGGCAGCAAGAGGATGTTGTCGTAATCGAAGATCTGCATGAGAAACCAAGCTCCTGTGAAGGTGCACCGCGGAACGATTTCCGGCGGCGTTGGGCGCTTGGTCCCGGCCCGGTCGTTTCAGCGTCATGCAGACGAAAAAAAACCGGGCGACAAGAAACTTGGGCCCGGTGACCGATTCTAGGCAGGTGCCGGCTCGCGTGCGGGGTGACTTTCGTATAGACCTTATTCGCGGCGGTGATCTCGCCCCTCGGTTCTCCCCACGTGGGCGCGAAACCACATCGATGAACCGCTGCAGCTGATGCCAGGGATACCGCGGAACTGGCTTTGCCAGGCCGCTGGTATCGCCCCCTTGAGGGGGAGGCGGCGACACGCAGTGCGCCGCTTCGGGGGTGGGCCAATTTCTAGAAACGATAGCCGATGCCTACGCCGACCAGCAGCGGGTCGACCTTCACCGTGGAGAGCTTGGTGCCGTTCAGGCTCACGTCGGTGCGGATCTGCACCTTCTTCACGTCGAAGTTCAGGAACACGTTCTTGGCGACCTTGATGTCGAAACCCGCGCCCACGGCCAAGCCGAAGCTGTTGTGGTCGAGGTCCAGCCGGCCGACCGTCGGGACGTTGAGGTTGGTCGAACTGATGCGCGTGTAGTTGAGACCAGCGCCGACATAGGGGCGGAAGGTGCCCTCGGGCAGGAAGTGGTACTGCAGCGTGAGCGTCGGCGGCAGGTGCTTGAAGGTGCCGATGTCCACCGGGCCGCCGAGCGCGCTCTGCTCGACCGTCACATGCTGCTTCTGGGGCACGGTCAGCACCAGCTCGGCCGCGATGTTCGGCGTGAAGAAGTAGCTGATGTCGAGTTCGGGGATCGTCTTGCTGTTGATCGTGATCGCATTCTTCGGCACGGCGAGCGCGTCGATGGCGTCGGACTTGTTGGCCGGATCGAGGTACACGGCGCGCAAGCGCACCAGCCAGTTGCCCTGCGCTTCCTGCGCCATTGCAGGAACGGCGCACAGCGTGCCGAGCAAGGTGGCGACAAGGGCGCGGGCGAGATTCGTCTTCATGGTCTTGGAACTCCAGTTGTGACCGACACGTGGGGTCGGAAGCCGGAGGTCAGTGTCTGCATGCTCGGCAAACGCGTCCTTGATCCATGGCAACGTTTCCCGGCGCGATGTTTCATCGCCGCAACGTGTTGCGCGCGCCTTGATGCAGGTCAGTGCCGGGGCCACACCGGCCTCCCACACTTGCATCCACCGCAGCGCTTTCGCGCGGCTTCATTCACTGTCCTGGAGATACTTCCCATGCTTCGTCATCGTCTCGCTGCCCTTGCGCTTGTGGCGTTCGCTTCGTCTTCCGTCTTCGCCGCCGACTGCACAGTGGAGATCGAGGGCAATGATGCGATGCAGTTCAACAAGTCTGTCATCGAGGTCAGCAAGACCTGCAAGGACTTCACCGTCAAGCTCAAGCACAGCGGCAAGCTGCCGAAGCAGGCCATGGGCCACAACTGGGTACTGGCCAAGACGGCCGACGTGCAGGCCATTGCCACCGACGGCATTGCCGCCGGCCTGCCGCAGAACTACGTGAAGCCCGGCGACGCGCGCGTCGTGGCGCACACCAAGATCGTCGGCGGTGGCGAAAGCGACAGCGTGACCTTCGCGGTGGCCAAACTCGGTGCGGCCGACAGCTACACCTACTTCTGTTCCTTTCCGGGCCACTCGTCGATCATGAAGGGCACGCTGAAGCTGGTGAAATAAGCGTCATCCGTGCCCTGCGGACCCCGGCTTCCTACAATGCCGGGATGTCTCTTTTCGGCTCGCACGACGCCTCCGCCGGCGCCCCCTCTTTCCCAGCGGCCGCCTCGCCCCTGCTCGCCAACCTCAACCCCGAGCAGCTCGCGGCGGTCACGCTGCCCGCGGGCAATGCGCTGATCCTCGCCGGTGCCGGCTCCGGCAAGACGCGGGTGCTCACCACCCGCATCGCTTGGTTGATGCAGACCGGGCAGGTGTCGCCCGGCGGCATCCTCGCCGTGACCTTCACCAACAAGGCGGCGAAGGAGATGATGACGCGGCTGACCTCGATGCTGCCGGTCAACGTGCGTGGCATGTGGATCGGCACCTTCCACGGCCTGTGCAATCGCTTCCTGCGCGCGCACTGGAAGCTCGCCAACCTGCCGTCGACCTTCCAGATCCTCGACACGCAGGACCAGCTCTCGGCCATCAAGCGGCTGATGAAGCAGTTCAACGTCGACGACGAGCGCTTTCCCGCCAAGCAGACGCAGTGGTTCATCGCCGGCGCCAAGGAAGATGGGCTTAGGCCGCGCGACGTCGAGGTGCGCAGCGAGGACGACCGCAAGAAGGTCGAGATCTACCAGCTCTACGAAGAGCAGTGCCAGCGCGAAGGCGTGGTGGATTTCGGCGAACTGATGCTGCGCAGCTACGAGCTGCTGCGCGACAACGACCCGGTCCGCGAGCACTACCAGCGGCGCTTCCGCCACATCCTCATCGACGAGTTCCAGGACACGAACCGCCTGCAGTACGCGTGGATCAAGATGCTGTCGGGCCAGACCGTCGAGGGCCGCTTCATGCCCGGCGACAGCAGCGTGATCGCGGTGGGCGACGACGACCAGAGCATCTACGCCTTCCGCGGTGCGCGCGTGGGCAACATGGCCGACTTCGTGCGCGAGTTCGACGTGCAGCACCAGATCAAGCTGGAGCAGAACTACCGCAGCTTCAGCAACATCCTCGACTCGGCCAACGCGCTGATCGGCCACAACACCAAGCGCCTGGGCAAGAACCTGCGCACGGAGCAGGGCCCGGGCGAACCGGTGCGCGTGTACGAGGCCACCAGCGACTTCGCCGAGGCGCAATGGATGGTCGAGGAGATGCGCCAGCTCGCGCGCGACGGCATCGACCGCAAAGAGATGGCCGTGCTCTACCGCAGCAATGCGCAGAGCCGGGTGATCGAGACGGCGCTGTTCAATGCCGCCGTGCCGTACCGCGTGTACGGCGGCCTGCGCTTCTTCGAGCGCGCCGAGATCAAGCATGCGCTGGCCTACCTGCGCCTCTTGGAGAACAAGGACGACGACACCAGCTTCCTGCGCATCGTCAACTTCCCGCCGCGCGGCATCGGCGCGCGCAGCATCGAGCTGCTGCAGGACGCGGCGCGCGCGGCCGGCCATTCGCTGCACGACGCGGTGAGCGCCGTAGGCGGCAAGGCGGGTGCCAACCTGTCGGCCTTCGTCGCGAAGATCGACGTGCTGCGCGAGCAGACGGTCGGCATCTCGCTGCGCGAGATCATCGAGCTGGTGCTCGACCACAGCGGCCTCATCGAACACTACAAGGCCGACCGAGAAGGCGCCGACCGCATCGAGAACCTGGAAGAGCTGGTGAACGCGGCCGAGAGCTTCGTCACGCAGGAGGGCTTCGGCCGCGATGCGGTCGCGCTGCCGGTGGACGAGTTGCGTCAATCGCCGGCCAGCCAGGGGCTGGACCCGAACCGGCCGGTGATCGACGAAGCGCTCGAGCCGCTCGCGCCGGACGCCGAGACCGGCGAGACGCTCAGCCCGCTCGCCGCCTTCCTGACGCACGCCGCACTCGAGTCCGGCGACAACCAGGCACAGGCCGGGCAGGACGCCGTGCAACTCATGACGGTGCACGCGGCCAAGGGCCTGGAGTTCGACTGCGTGTTCATCACCGGCATGGAGGAGGGCCTGTTCCCGCACGAGAACTCGATGAGCGACTTCGACGGGCTGGAGGAGGAGCGCCGCCTGATGTACGTCGCCATCACGCGCGCGCGCCAGCGCCTGTACATGAGCCATTCGCAGACGCGCATGCTGCACGGCCAGACCCGCTACAACCTCAAGAGCCGCTTCTACGACGAGCTGCCCGAAGGCGCGCTCAAGTGGCTGACGCCGAAGAACCAGGGCTTCGCGCCCTCGGCCTTCGGCTATGGCGGCGGCTATGCGACCTCGCGCGGCGCCGGTGGCGGCAGCAGCTACGGCGGTGGTGGCTTCGGCAAGGAGTCGTTCGCGAGCCCGCCGGTCCCGCCCCAGAAGGCCGCACCGTCGCACGGCCTGCGCTCGGGCATGCAGGTGTTCCACAACAAGTTCGGGGAAGGCACGGTCACGGCGCTGGAAGGCACCGGAGACGACGCCCGTGCGCAGATCAACTTCCCGCGCCACGGCGTGAAGTGGCTGGCGCTGTCGGTCGCGAAGCTCACGCCGGTCTGAGCCGGGTCCGGGACCCGAGGCGCCGTCGGGTGGCCGCGCGCAGCGGCCCGTGTCGCGCTAGAACTCGCCCAGCAGCCAACCGCTGCCGAAGGCGAAATACTCGCGCAACCAGGCGTTGTAACGCAGGTACAGCGGTGTGGGCGCCCCCGCGCTGGCCACGTGTCGGTAACCGGCACGGTAGGCGATCAAGCGCGCCCGCAAAGTGTGGAAATCGCTGGTGACGATCAGCACCGGAGGCGGACCGACGTCATCGCGCGCCCGGTGGCCCGCCGGCCCGTGCGTGGCGATCAGCGCGAGGCTGAAGCGCAGGTTTTCCGCGGTGCTGGTGCTGCGTGTTTCACGCATCAGGCGCCCGGCATCCAGGCCACGCGCCAGCAGGTAGTCGGCCATGACATCGGCCTCACTGCAGTGGCGTCCGAAGTCTTGCCCGCCGCTGACCACGACCTGCGCCTGCGGCCACACGACGGACTGGGCCAGCGCGACGTCCAGGCGCGCGGCCAGGGTGGACGACGCGGCGCAATGCGGCGTTCCGGAACCCAGGACGAGGATGGTGGTCGGCGTACCGACCTTGCGCGTGTCCACGGTGTGGTCGGCACCGATCAGGCGAAAGAACAGGGCCACGGTCGACAGCCACAGAAAGAAGCCGGCCCAGCCGGCCCGCCAGAGCCAGCGCCGCCAGCGCGGTGCCGGCGGGGCGCGCCATCGCTGCAGCGCTGGCCAGCGTCGTGCCATCAGCAGGAAGGTCAGGCCGAACAGGCCGGGCAGCACCACGCCGAAATGAAACCGGCCGCTTGCGAGCAGCACCACGCTGTTGAGCAGCAGCAGGGCACCGACCGGTGTCAGCACACGGCGCCCCAACTCGCCGCGATTCAGCACCGGATCAGTCCGCGTTGAAGCTGTCGCGGAAAGTGAACCAGGTGCTGGTGAAGAACATCGCCGCCATCACCATCGCACCGCCGACCATCAGCGCGCCAGCCGCGGCACCCGCGCCTTCACCGGCGAGCGCGGCGAACAGCGTGGCGATCAGGCTCAGCACGATGCCGGAACCGATGAACACGCCGACCCAGACCAGACCGAAGACGGTGAGGGCGCCGAAGTTCTTGAAGCAGGCGACGAAGCTGAAGAACAGGCTCTTGGCCGGAGGCACGCCATGCCAGTGCACCAGCGCGGGCGCGTGCCAGAAGGCGAGCGACAGCGGCAGGTACAGCAGCATCGCGATCCACAATGCGGCCTGGAAGTCGCCGGCCTCGGCCATCTCGCGGCTCACCGTGCCGCCCATCAGGTAGGTCTTGGCGAACTGCCCGCCGTCGGCCAGGGCCGAGATGCCCATCACCACCAGGAAGAGCACGGCGTAGAGCGCGCCGAGCACCAGCATCGGCCGGAAGCCAGTGCGCGCGGCCTGCAATGCGGCGATGAACACCGCGGCCGCGGGCGGCTTCGCGCCAGCGCCGGCCCGCGCGGCCTCGGCGGTGGCCGCCATCAGTCCGAGCGTCATGGTCGGCAGCAGCATCAGCGCGATCGCGGTACCGACCAGCGGCACCTGCGACGCGATCGACACCATCGCCATGAAAAAGAAGAAGAGCGAGACGAAGGCGAGTGGCCGCTTGGCGAAAGTCTGCAGGCCGGTACGAACCCACAGCACACCGGTGCGCGCCGGGACGATATTCAGTTTCATGGAGATCCGTTCAGGCCGTCATCGGGGCAGAAACGCCCGGTGACGGCGCCGCGAGCGGCTGGCGCGCGCGTTCGCGCAGCACCCGCTCGAAATGCGTGGGGTCGTGCGCCTTGAGCATGCTCGCCTCGCGTGGCAGGTGGAAGTCCCACAGGCGCGAGATCCAGAAGCGCAGCGCCGCGGCGCGCAGCATGGCGGGCAGCACGGCGCGTTCGGCGCCGGTGAGCGGCCGCACCGCCATGTAGGCGGCGAGCAGGGCGTCGGCGCGCAGCGGGTCGTGCGTGCCAGTGGGCAGGTCGACCGCCCAGTCGTTCAGGCACACCGCCAGGTCGAACAGCCAGGTGTCGGTGCCAGCGAAGTAGAAATCGAAGACGCCGCTCAGCCGGGGCTGCTCGCTGCCGGCAGCGGTGTCGAACATGGCGTTGTCGCGGAACAGGTCGGCATGCACCGGGCCACGCGGCAGCGCCGCGTAGGCGGACGACTGCGCGATGTGGTTCTGGTAGGCCAGCTCACCGCGCAGCAGGGCCGACTGTGCCTCGTCGAGGTGCGGCAGGACGACCGGCGCGGTGTCGTTCCACCAGGCCAAGCCGCGCAGGTTGGGCTGCACGCGGTCGAAGTCGCGGCCGGCCAGGTGCATGCGCGCCAGCCACCGGCCGAGCTCTGCGCAATGCGCAGCACCCGGCGCCAATTCGCTGCGGCCCGACAGGCGCTGCACCACGGCGGCGGGCTTGCCGGCCACGAGGTGCACCAGTTCGCAGGGCGCGTCGGCGGGCCGTTCCAGCGCCGAGGCCTTGGGCCGTGTCACGGTGGGGTCGGCGACCGGCGCCGGCACGGGGATGCCGCGCGCCGCCAGGTGCTCCATGAGGCACAGGTAGTAGGGCAGCTGCTCGCGGCTCAGGCGCTCGAACAGCGTCAGGACGTAGGCGCCCTGATCGGTCGTCGCGAAGTAATTGGTGTTCTCGATGCCGCCCTGAATGCCTTCGAACGCGCGCAGCGCGCCCAGGCCGAGGCGCTGCACGAGCGCGTCCGCCTCGTCGAACCCGACGTCGGTGTAGACCGCCACACCCGGCTCAGAACTTCATCACGTTCCAGACGCGGGGCCCGTTGCCCCCCGTGCCCGTCTCGCTCTGGCCTTGCCGCTCGCGGCCGCCATCGTTGGGCAGCACCTGGTAGGACGGCACGTTGGCCTTCGGCTGCACCGTGATACTTTGGGTCTGGCCGCCGTAGCGCACTTCGTCGACCGACGCGCCGCCGTCCTCGACGTGGATGTTCTCGATCTTCTGGTTACGTCGCGCCTCGGCGCGCGCTTCGGCCTTGGCCTCGGCAGACGGCACCGGCGCGGGCTGCGCGGCGGTCTGTGCCTGAACGGCGACGACGGGCACGGCGCAGACGAGAGCCAGCAGCGCGTGGCGGAAGAAGGAGAGGGGGTTGGAGGCCATGGCGCAATTGTAGGTGCCGGCCTGCATTCCCGCTGTCGGCGCGCAGCGTGACAGGGCGTACTGCGGGCACGTACGCCGCCCCGTCCGTGACACTGCGCCCGCGCGGGCAAAATGCCCCGATGACCGACAAGAAAACGCTGCTGCTCGTGGATGGTTCGAGCTACCTGTACCGCGCCTTTCACGCCATGCCCGACCTGCGGGCCGTGCCCGGCGACCCGAGCAGCCCCGCCACCGGCGCCATCCGCGGGATGATCAACATGATGCAGTCGCTGCGCCGCGAGGTGCGGGCCGACTACGCGGCCTGCGTGTTCGACGCGCCGGGCAAGACCTTCCGCGACGACTGGTACCCCGAGTACAAGGCGAACCGCTCGCCGATGCCGGACGACCTGCGCAGCCAGATTCCGCCGATCCACGAGGTGGTGCGCCTGCTCGGCTGGCCGGTGCTGCACGTGCCGCTGGTGGAGGCTGACGACGTCATCGGCACGCTGGCCAAGACCGCCGCGCTGCAGGGCATCGAAGTCATCGTGTCGAGCGGCGACAAGGACATGAGCCAGCTGGTCGATGAGCACATCACCATCATCGATACGATGAACGGCAAGAAGCGCGATGTGGCCGGCGTCACGGCCGAGTTCGGCGTGCCACCGTCGCTGATGGTCGACTATCAGACGCTGGTGGGCGACACCGTCGACAACGTGCCCGGCGTCGACAAGGTCGGGCCGAAGACGGCGGCCAAATGGCTGCTGCAGTACGGTTCGCTCGACGAACTGGTCGCGCACGCCGACGAGATCAAGGGCCAGGCCGGCGAGAACCTGCGCAAGGCGCTCGACTGGCTGCCGCAGGGGCGCCGGCTGGTCACCATCCGCACCGATTGCGACCTGGCCGAGCATGTGACGGGTTTGCCCGCACTCGACAGCATTGCCATCGGCCCGCAGCAGGTCGACGCGCTGAAGGTCTTCTACGAGAC
>CALRYR010000054.1:0-13246 GCA_943372425.1 Variovorax sp. YR752
GCAACGTACTCGTCCCAAGTGTAGAGCCGGGCGTAGCGCAGCTCGTACTGCCGGTCCACTCGGCAGATGTCAGGGCGCTCGGCGTAGATGGAACAGCCCCGGCTGTCGTCCTCGTAGTGCCGGCAGGCTCCATCGCCCCGGTCCAGAAAGCGGGTCTCGTCGCTCAGATGGACGTGCTGGCAACATAGGCCGCAGCGGGTGCAGGGGAAGTGTTCATTCATGGGCAGGGGAGACGCCGCCGTTCTTGCCATCCGGCGGCGCTGCTAGGTCAGGTTGTCAAGGCGGCAATGTCCTCGACGCGCTTTTGAGTGGACAACACCAGTTGCCCTGCTTCGTCGAGGATGGGAGTGTCGATCAGGGCCTTGATCAACTGCGCGAACTTGACGGTGCCGAAGACCGTGTCCCGGCTGGCGCTGGAAAACGCGCCGAAGTCCTCGCCCTCGTTCGCGATGACTTGGTCCAGCTCCCGCACGGAACGGCGCAGGCGTTTCGTGACGGCCGAGAAGGTGTCGTTGGCCAGCGACGTGACCTGACCGATGGCCTTGAGCTGCGTCACGGCCCTCCCCGCATCGGCGGCGATGGTCTGGGCCTTCTCGCGATTGCTGCGGGCATTGTTGAGGGCTTCCTCGCCCTTGTTGCCCATGATGTGGCCGAAGATGGCCAGCGCCGGCCCCGCCACGATGCCGCCCAGCACCGCCGTGCCCAGCGCCATGCCGCCGCCGCCAGCCGCCAGCGAACCACCGCCCAGCCAGGCCAGCGTCGCGTTGGTGGCCGCGACGCCGCTCAGCGAGGAAATCGCCGTCCCCGTGCTGGCCGTCGCCAGCAGCATCGTGCCGTTGTAGGCACCAAAGGCCAGCGCCGCGCCACTGCCAAGGCCGGCACCCACGCCCAGGCCGGCGTCCTTGAGCGCCTGGTAGTCCTGGCGAAGGCCGCCCAGCGTCTGCGTGGAGAAGTCGCCGAGGTTCAGCTTGTCCAGTTCGAGGGATTGGGAGAGTTCGACATTCTTCAGGCGGCTAAAGCTCTGGATGAAATCGTCGATGACGCCATTGAACGCGCGGAGTTTCCGGGCGCCGTAATCCACCAGAGCGTCGTTGGTGGATTGGCGCTGGGTATCCACCTGCTTGCGGGCGTCATTGACGATGGATTCGGCGCCCTTGTTGATGTCGTCGGCATCGCTGTGGTCGATGACACCGCTGGCGCCCTTGTAGATGCCGTACACGGCGGAGCCGGCGGCGATCACGCCGAGAATGATGGGAACGGGCATGAGGTATCTCCTTATTCGAGGACGAGAGCAATGGTTTTTTGAACTTCGCGGTACACGGTCTCTGCACGTTCCAAGATTTCTTCGAAATCGCAGTCATCGACTTGGTGATGCTGCTTGAGGATTTCGAGGAACCGGTATTCGATGCTAGAGATGCCGCCAGAGGCCAGGGCCATCAGCATTAGTTCGTACAGCACGATCCTGACTGCATGGCGCGTGGTCGCTGAACCTCCTTCCAGCAGGCGATGCAGCGCCGCCGAGACGGCGTTCAGGCGTTCGACGGAATCCTCCGTGTTCTTGTGCAGGGGGATATCTTCCAACTGGTCGAGCAGCAGCTTTTCGACCGCGTTCGCGGAGGCCATCCACATCTCCGCGAAAGACTTGTTGCCGAAGCCTGCCTTCATGGAGCTGGCCCGGACCTCATGGGACCAATCGGACAGCAGCTTGGATTCGGCCTCTCCCTTTGCGAAGGACACCTTCTTCATGTCGGTTCGTGGCGTGACTTCGTCTTTGGTCTTTCCATCCCAGAGCAGAGGCTTGTCGGCGATGCTCAGCAGCTCCGCCAATTGGATGAAACGGGCCTTGTCATCCTCAGAGAGTAGTTTTATCAGCATGTTTTTCGTTTCTGTTTGCAAGTTGCGGGTTAAAGACGCAGCGGTTCTTCGGATTTCATGAAGACTTCGAACTCCGTCATGGATTGGAATTGCAGGCGCTGGCCCAACAGCCCGGCATAGCGGTTGATGGCGGCGGCCAGGGTGTCCACTTGGTCGGGCGCGGAGGCATTCACGACAGTGAACAGGCGCAGGGTTTCCGCTTGGAGTTCGGGGATTTCGCGGCGCAGGAAATCGTCCAGCGCGGCTTGTTCCTCGGCAATGCGCGTACGTGCGGCTGCTTCGATGGCGCGCACGCGTTCCAGCCGTTCGCGCGAGGCCTCAGCTCCCAGTGCGGCATCCAGCGCGCTTTGATAGAACATGGACGACAGCGTGTAGCCGATCATGCCGCCGACGGCTGCGCCGACGAAGGGGATGGGAATCGCCATCTGGCCCAGTGCCGCCATCATGCTGGCGGAGAGCATGCCGGAACCCTTCTCGCCCACTTCCGCGAGCAGTTCGGATTCGGTGATTTCGCCAGTCACATAACGCTTGACCGAACTGCCCAGCGAGATGCAGACGTTGACGGCCAATGCCGGGGCATTGGAGTTGGCCAAGGTGCGCAAGCCCGTCTGGCTGGATTGCTGCAGGCCTCCTTTGAGGGCAGCGCCGAGGAAGGCAGTGCCATAGCCGATGGCGGCGGCCTGGGCGGTGTCGAGGGCGACGTCGCCGGCTGCGGTAGCGAGTTCCTTGTTACCTTGCGCGGTGGCAAACATGTTTTGCAGCAACGAGATACAGCCGCCGATCACGGCGCCGAATTTGGCACCTTCCATCCCGGCCCGGTGGCTGGTCTTGAGGATGGATGTGACCGTGGTACGCAGCGGCTGGCTGGCGGCAAGATTGGCGTCGTCCTGCGACACCCCGGAATCCACGACCTTCTCAGCCAGTCGGTCGTTTCGGTCGGCTTCCTCGATGAATTCACGGGCCTCGTTGCGCAGGTTTTGCGCCCTTTCGAGGTTGCCGAGGCTGTCCTGGACGGCTGCATCTGCCTCGCGTCTGGCCGCATTGGCCCGGAGCCGGTAGGCGTTGTCCTGGCATTGCCTCTTGACGAGGTTGACTTGCTCGGTGGGCACTTCCAGCTTGATCTCGCTGCCACCGATGTCCTGATTCCTGGTAGCGCGCGTCCGCAGGTCCTCGGCGTTCTTGCGATGTTGGGCGGCGATTTCCAACTGCCCTCGGGCCTCGGAAAGTTTCGCCTTCTCATCCAGCTTCAAGGCGTTGTCGAGATGTCGGTGCGCGCGTTCCTCACATACCTGCTGGGGGTCCAGATACTTGGCGTATTTGCCATCCTTGCTGACGATTTTCTTGACGAGGGCATCAACGTCGCCTTCGAACTTCATCTGCGAATAAGAAATCGTGCCATCCGAATGCATGTGAAGACGGTCGGCGATGGGATGGTTGGCGCCGTATTGCCGACTCAGGTCATCGGTGCGTGCCGACCGTGCGGGCGTCTTGTCGATGATGTTGTTGGCATTGTCGCGATTGGTCGCGTGGATTTCCGCGGCGGTTCCGGCCTTTTGTGCCAGCCCGGTGTTCTTCTGGCTGAGGGCCTTCAGGCCATCGTGGAGGGTTTGCCCGGTTTCATGGTCGATGCCGGCATAGCCCTTGATGTACTCCGCGTTTGCGCTGCCGTAGCGGCTGACGGTTTCGCTCGCAGACAGCGCCACGCCTGCGCGGGCCTTGTCCCGGGCAATTTCCTGCCGTCGGTCTTCGTCGCCCGTGGCGGCGAGCGTGTGCTGAGGATTCATGGGCGGTCCTGATTGGCGGCGGCGATGGGGGGCCTCAATTCGTTCTGGCCTTGATCGACGCCTGCTTATGCACCCACGAGGCGTAGATATTCAGCGCGGCAGCAGACAGCGCCCCCGCAACGAAGCTGAGGGCAAATGCGGCTAGGGTTTCGAGAGGGCGGTTGTCAGCGTACATACGGATTCCTTCTGGGTTGGATACAAGATTTTGGAAGTCGGCGCCATGTCACGCCGTGGACTGGCTAAGGTAGTCGCGCAGTTGCGCCTCCAAGTGTTGCTGCCACTTTGGCGGGCTGACGATGCGCACATGCGGCAACCAATACCGCACCACCGGCAGCAACTGGTTGATGTGGTTGATCTGTGTGGTGACGAGTAATGAGCCGTCGTCGTCCAGCCGCTGCTGCTGCTGCGGCATCAGCGCGCGGCGGGTGAAGTAGTGCGCAACGGCGGGAGCCACGCGCAGCAGCACTTCGATGCTGGCTTCGGTGAACCAGATGTCGTCCTTGCCGTCGATGTAGCTCTGGTGCGCCGGCTTGGGCGTGAAGCGACAAGCCTCGTCGATCTGCAGGCCTTCAATAAGCGCGACGCTGAAGTTCTTCAGCCGCCCAGCCTCCTCGGCGGCCAGGTACCAGACGCCGTTCTTGTGGATCAGCCGGTAGGGCTGGGCGTGGCGCGGCTTGCCCTTGTAGGTGAAGCGGCATTCGTGGCTCTGCTCGACGGCGGCCTGAAGCCGGGCGAAGTGGGCGCAATTGGGGCCGCGTTCGCGCAAGTCCTCGTGCGGCGTGTGCTGCACGCGCACGGCGCGGTGCGGTTCGGGCGTTTCCAGTTGCGCGAGCAGGTAGCGCAGGCTGGTGTCGGGGAACACCCGCGCCGTGCCGACCAGTTGGGCGTAACCGTGCAGATGCCTCGCCGGGATGACGCTGCGCGCCGCCTGCGCTAGTTGCCAGCGACCATCGCCGTTGCGCTCGGCAATGCCGCGCAGGCGCTCACCCAGGTCGCGTTCGATGGTGCGCAGGTCCACGCCGAAGCGCGGCGCCAACTGGTGCTTGTCGATGGCGTCGCCCTGGTGCAGCAGCGCCAGGATGTGCGAGAGACGCTGGGCCAGTTTTTCGCCTTTCGGGATGGTGGCCAGGGTGGTAAGCGATGGCATGCGGTTGCCGCGAGTTGGAATGCATTGACTGTAGGATGTTGCCCCGACAGGTTGTGTCGTAGCAGCGCCTATTTTTCAGACGAAGCCGCACTAGTTCTCACCTTTTGCATCCGCGGCCTGAGAGCCAGGAGCTATTGGATCCCTGGATGTACTGCACGCCACGGAGGTATGGGCCGTGCGAAGGCAATAGTCGACGACACACCAACGGAGCAGCGTGACGACGACCTGAGCAAAAAGACGGCCCGCACTTGGCGGGCCGAAGGGGTGTCCTTGACGCGCACCCGGGGAGAAACCAACTGCAGGTTATTCCCGGAGCACTGACGCCACAAGTCCAGCGAAAGATTGCATTCCGGAAGAAACGCACAGGTCGGGTGATTCTCAAACCGCGGGCATCGTCAAATCTCCCGCAACGACTCGCACCGGGGGCCGTCATGCTCGATTAAATTCGATGACGTCAACCCCTTCAACCCATCATCATGCAGAAGCTTGATCTCCTTCGGGGACCAAGTAAGCGATTCAGCCCGCGAGCGCCGCGCGACATGACTTGTCGTAGGGACACAGACACTGAAGATCAGACTAAGCGCCGATTCACGAAGGACCGATGTACACGTTTCAAAACGACAGCCCAAGTTGGGGACTGATTGGCCCAGAAACCCTTGAAAGCAGCCGTCGCACGCGCACGCTTGAGATCGCAGCCGCGGTCCGGAATTTCAATGACCTTGCCGTCCCTGGCATGGGCGGTGTCTGGTTTGGCAAGCAGCTGATGCTGGCCACTCTGGGTGTTGCCGTCGCGGAGCGTCTGCGAGAAAGCGGCCTGCGCGCGCAGAACATCGAAACGGCTAACGCCATCGAGGCGCTTGCCTGCTGGCTTGCGTTGAAGGGCAGCCGGCGGCAGCAGGATCCCAGAATCCGCGGCAGGGAGAAACTCAGCCTTGACGGAGACGCCGACTCCCTGTCCTTTGCACGGATGCGCAGGCCGGGCTTCTATGTCACGCAGCCCATGCGGATGGCAACAGTCCAGCCCCTGCGGGCGCTGGGACTCGTGGACGGTGAGGGAGCGCGTTTCAACGGATTTCGATGTACCCGCGCAGGAATGGCATTTCTGGAACTTGCACTGGAGCCCTTCGGCAACGTGTACAGGAAGTCAGGCGTCCTTGAGCATCTGATGGACTGGGGTGCGGGCCATCGCACCGGCGTCGCATGGCGCAGCGGGGCGTTGGTGGAAGCGCTCTCACCCAAGGCATCGATGCCCCTGATGGCGCGGGAGCACCTGCTGAACCAGATAGTCCAGGAAACCGGCGGGTACGGACGCCGTGCGGCGGCGCTGGCATGGGCGGATTCGTTGCACCGGGCACCGGTGCAGGTCTCTTGGTCAGAACGGCCCGCAGGGATCGAAACGCCGCACTGGGCAGACTTGCGTGCGGGGGCCGCGTTCTTTGCGGCGCGTGATGCGGCGCTCGATCTTCTTAACCGGACCGAGGCTTGGATCGGCAACATGCAGCCGGTGCTGTCCCTCAAGCAGGCGCTGCCTGCGGGGCTTGCGCAGGCCGTCGATACGCTGCGCAGCCGTTGCGAGGTCTTTCTTGCCGAGGGGCACGACCCCTCCGATGGCCAACTGGCCACCCGCTTCTGCGAGTGCCTGTGCGTCGCCGACAACGCAGCCGTGCTCCGCGAAGCAGTCCACCGCGACGGCAAGGTGCTGCGGTTGCGCGGCGACGACACCGTGGTGCCAGGCTCGGCCTTCCTGGGCCAAGCTGTGCTCCCCGAATCGGACGGCGACACCGACGAATGGGCCGACGAAGCGGGCGCCACGATGGTGTTCGATGTCAGGTCTCCCTGGCCGGATGACGCTTCGCCGCGTCTGCACCGGTTGTTCCAGATGAACCTCGACCTACAGGACAAGCTGGGGCCCTGGCTGGCCGCACGCAAGACCGGAGCGGAGACATGAGCAAGGGCAATGTTTTCCGGCCGGCCTCGCTGACGCAGTACTTCGAGGCGCCCAACGATTACAGGGGCGAATTCGGCTGGCTCTGTGGTTACTCCGCCGACGAATGGTTCATGGACAGGGCGGCGGAGCGCTTCACGCGCGAGACTCGGGCCCAGCGTGGTTTCACGGGCCGCATCGCGTTGGCACTCATCCTCAACCCGGAACACCCGCAGCTGTCGCCGACGGAAGTACCGGGCGTGCTGCATCTGCCCCTTCGCAGCGCAGGCGACCGGCCCTTCCGCCTGATGCATGCCAAGGTGGCCATCCTGGGCTTCAGGCATGTCAGCGATGCCCGCCAATGGATGCTCCGGCTTGTGGTGTCGACGGGCAACTGGACCCGGGAGACGTCCGAGGAAAGCCTGGACATCGCTTGGAGCACCGAGATTGGCCCCGCAGACCTGAGTGGCGCTTCCTTGTCTCAGCGCCTGTCGCTTGCCGACATGGCAGCTGCCAGCGAGCTGTTCCGGTGGCTGCGCGGGCGCTTCGATACACGGGCACTGTCCATTGCACGTGCCGACGGTGGGCTCAGCCTGACGACGGCGGCATTGAACCAGGTCGACGCCTGGTGTGCCGACGTGCGGGCGCCCCTGGATGTGATGCCCCGGTTTTTTGACAACCGTCAAGCGTCATTGCTGGCCCAGCTGCCTGCCCAGATCCGTGCCACGGGGCGAACGAGCGCCAGCCGGACATTGGCGATGGGATCCGGCTTCTACGAGGGAGGGCTTGGCGGGGGGCTGCCCTCGGTTCCTTTGCAGATCGTGCGCGCGCTGCAAGGAGCAGGCGATGCACAACGGCTGCTGACGCGGACCGCAGAGATTCATCTGTTCGTGAACCCGGAGGCATGCCAGTCGATCGCCACCAGCGTCGAAGCGATCGCGAGCGCGGGCTGGACTCTGCGCTCACCCGGTCGACCGGCCTTTTTCGGGGAACGGTCCCGGCGCATGATGCACGCGAAATTCCTGCTCGGGGCCGGCATGTCGACCCGTGAGGAGCACTGCGGTGCTGCCTGGATCTACCTCGGCTCCGGCAACCTGACTGGCCCGGGCTTCACCAGCCGCATGGGACACGGTGGCAATCTCGAAGCCGGCGTGGTGCACGCCGTACAGGGCCTGCAGTGGGGTCCGGTCCGCGAAGCACCAGCATTGAGCCTGGGCAATCTCCTGCCGGTTCAATGGGAGCGGACGGTCTCGGCCGACGACCCGTCCCTGTCAGCCGGTGGCGAAATGCCGGAGCCCGATGCCACCTTCGTGGCACCTCCTGTGCCATGGCTCCTGTGGACGCCGGCGCCTGATACGCCGCTTCCGCAACCCGGCGCACCAGGCCGCCTGCTGCCGCCTGACGAAGCCGGACCGTCCACTTTCCAGGTGCTTGATCCCATGGGCCAGCCCTGTCCAAAGACCGCAGACGGCGCTTTCCTCTGGCCGGACAGCCGGCGCCCGCGGCAGGTCCTGGTGGGCTGGGACGGGGAAGGCGTGCGCAGACAGGCGTTTGTGCCGGTGCTGGACGTGTTCAGCCGGTTCGCGGGCACCGAACTCGCCGCCCTCGACATCGACACCGCATGGGACCAGCTGGACAGCTTCCCGCTGCCGCCCGATGAGGAAGAGCTCACGGAACCCGGCGAGCCACCGCCGCTTGTACCCGTCAGAGACCTCCAGCCACCGGCACGGGGAAAGCAGGCACCGTCGCACTATCCGATCCGCCAGTTGATGAAGCTCGTCGAGAACATCGCCGCCAAGCAGACCGACGTCCCTCAGGCGGACTGGAATGCGTGGTGCGTGCGCTTCGCGCAAACGATGCAGCAGACAGCATCAAGCCCCGAGCTCGCGTCATTCAGGGCGCTCGGGCTGAATCCGTTGAGTCCGCTCTGGCATGCGCCGTTCAGGCCGGGATTCGCGGAATCCTCCACCACGCCGGAAGGCGTGCTGTACGAATCCGTTCTGCGGGAGATCGAGGATGCCTGGCGCGTCGCCGGACTGTCCCCACTGGGAGAACTTGAATGAAGCGCAGATTCGAAGGTTGGGCCGCCGTTGCAGCGCGGCTGCGCGAACGCGCTGCCCTTGAGTCGGAAGTCTCTGCCCAGCGCGGCGACAGCGCCGCCTATCTGAACGCGGGACAGCGCGCGAGCCTGACAGCAATCGCGGACCGGATCGAGCGCAACGGGGTGGTGATTGCCGACGAGGTCGGGATGGGCAAGACGCGGATCGCCGTGGTATTTGCCCGGTGCGTCACCGAAAGCGGCGGACGCGTCGCGATTCTGGTACCGCCAGGTCTCGGCTACCAGTGGAAGGCCGAGCTGAAAAGCGGGGGCATCGGCGCGCCCGACCTCTTGCGCAGCATGGGCGGTTTTCTGGAGGCGTGGGAGCGCGACGAGCCGCAATCCTGGTTCGCGCAGCCGGTCGTGCTGATCTCGCACGTCTTCGCCAACTGGCACATGGGCGCAAGTTCCCAGCCGTGGCGTTGGAGCCTCCTGCCGCACACCATCGCCCACTGGCGCAAGAGCCAGGGAAAAAGCTGGCCCGACCACTACAACGATCCGCAGGGCCCGCATGCACCGGGTGAAGGCAACCGGGCGGCGCGAATCGCGGCTGCCGAGATCGTCGACGCCACGTTGACCCGACGGTTGCCCGCCCGTCGAGCGCTGGAAGCCATTGACGCCTTGGTGCACTGGCCACGCTCCCTCGAAGGACCGAACTACGGGCTGCATGGCCCGCTGCGCGAAGCGCTCCGGCGCGTGGTCGGTATCGGACTCGGGCGCTTCGACCTCGTCCTACTCGATGAGGCGCACAAGTCGCGGGGCGACGAGTCCGGACTGAGCCGGCTCCTGAACCAGATCCTCTTGTGCGACCCGGATTCACGGCGCGTTGCGCTGACGGCCACCCCGGTTGAACTCGAGGTGCAGCAGTGGCGCGGCACCTTGGAGCGGATCGGCGTTCAGGGGCAATCCCTTGACGAAGTGGTGTCCGTTGCCGAGGAGTACGCCGACGCACTGCGGAAGATCCGTGCCGGCTGGCGCAGCAGCGCGGAGATCCGCGAAAGATTCCAGGCCGCTGCCATGCGCTTTGAGGCCACGCTCTTTCCATATGTGCTTCGCCGTGACAAGCGCGAAGACCCAGCGGTCCTCGCCTTCGGGCGCAGGACAGGGCAGGGCCTGCACGACTACCGGGATGAAACGCGCGAGATCGCGATCGAGCCGCAGGACCTGTCGCCCGCGTGGCGGCAGGCTGTCTGTGCCGCCGAAGCCCTGTCTTTCGTGGCCCGGCGGGATGATGGCAGGCGATTCAAGCAGCTGCGCCTCACGATCAGTCACGGGCAGGGAATGTCCGGGTTCGTCGACGGCGGCGATGTCGCGGACGTAGCGCTGGCCATGAATTCGCTCGAGGCAGCATCGGAGGTACTGGACGATCCGGCGGCCACGAGCCCCACGGAAAGCAGGCGGCTGGCGCGGCTTCGTTGGTGGCTCGCGGTCGTCGCGCGGACCGGCGACCCGCAGCGCCATCCCTTGTTCGAGCATCCCGCGATCGCGCAAGCCGTGCGTGCGGTCGAGGGGGCCAACCGCGAGGGTGAGAAAGTCCTCGTGTTCGGGCGCTTCACCGCGCCCATGCAGGCGTTGGTCGATCTGCTCAACGCGCGCGAACTGTTGCGGCAGGTGGATGGAAACCATGTGGTCGCGCAGTCGAAGATCCACGACAGCCAGTCGCGGGCAATCGATGCTGCTTACCGGCAATGGGCCCTCGAACACCAGGCGCCCTTTCGGATCGCGCGGAACGACCTGGACGAGGTGCTCAAGCAGAACTACGAAGCTGAACATCGGCGCCTCGAGCGCAGTCGTGCGGGCCTGACCCGGGTGCTGCGCGAAGGGGTGTCGCTGTTGCAGGCCGGCGCACAGGGCGCCATCGGCAACCGTCATCGACTGGCGCTGGAGGCCTTCTGTGACACTGCAGAGGCCACAGGCGATCACGACGCGTCCGGTCTGGTCCTGCTGCATCGCGCCCTCATGGAGGCCGTCGGCGGTCTCGAAGCCAACCGCACTCCGGTGATGCTCGCCCGCGCGTTCATCGACCTGCTGGAGGCAGCCGCGGACATGGACGCGTCGGAAGCGGAGCCCGGAGAGGTTGACGAACTGAGCGACGGCGCTCAGACGTGGGAGGCCGTGGTGGAACGCCTCGCCGAAGAATACGACCGTCCGCAGGGGAGCTTCGCGCGATTGATGTACGGGGCCACCTCACAGGTGTCGCGCCGCATGATCCAGCAGGCATTCAACCGGGTGCACGGACATCCTGCCGTCCTGGTTGCCCAGTCACTGGTCGGCCGCGAAGGTCTGAATTTGCATGGCGCCTGCCGGATCGTTGTTCTGCTCCACCCGGAGTGGAATCCTGCAGTCGTCGAGCAGCAGATCGGCCGGGTCGACCGCGTTGGCAGCCACTGGGCCCGGCAGGTCGAGGCTGCACCGCACCTGCCAGGCGATCAGCTGCCCCGCATCGAAATCCGGCCAGTGATCTTCAGGGGAACCTATGGCGAGCACAACTGGAACGTGCTGCGAGGACGCTGGGACGACCTTCGCGCCCAACTCCACGGGATGGTGATTCCGCCACGCTTCGCCCTGGATTTGCAAGGAAAAGAAGACGCGGCGCTGCTTCAGGAGGTCATGGCCATGGCGCCCAATTTCTCGCCGCTCGCCGGCGTGCCTGCGCAGCCTGGCGACCGCAACGCCAATGGAGAACAACCATCATGACCCGGCGTGGCGGCACGTGGCCTACCACCGTGGCACACGTCGCCGTTTCGGGTATCAGCTCCGCGAGTGCATGAACGCGCGATCCACCACAACGGCGGCTTCAGTGACGGGGGCGAAAGCTGTCTTCCGTTCAGGGGATGGCTCATGGGCACGATCGATTGCTCTGGATTGACGGCTGTGGCGGACGGGCCTGACGTCCCGGATTTCGTCAGCCGGCGGCTGACGGACCTGCAGGGAAGTTCGCCGCTTCGTGAAGCCACGCTGCACGTTGTAGGAGAAGCGGAAACAGCCGTTCGTTCCATTGCGTCCCGCAGACCAGTCCGCTGCTCATGCCGCCCCGCGCGAACCGTGCCACGGGGACATCCTCGGGCCCTGGCGGCTGGCCTGCAATCACGGCATAGGCCCCGCGCAGTGTGCTGAAGAGATCGCCGGGATCCGCAGGCAGGGGGACGTGCGCGAGGACCTGGCGCATTTCAAGCCACATGAAAAGATCGCCGCGCAGACCCCATTGCCTGGGCATTGGATCGAAGAGGTCGGAGACTGTCGCCCACTCCGGGGTCAGTGCTGTCACCGTGCGGTTGCGGGCGCGATCCACCATCCGTGGGATGAAAACGCCAGACCAGAACGCTGCATCGAATTCCATGTCGAAGCCGTCGCCGGGCCCGCAATGCGCCCGGGATCCGCTTTCCAGATCGATCCCGACAATGGCCCTGATTGCGGAGGACAGCCGCGGCACCAGATCCAGCTTGCCCTGCATGTAGGCGTCGCCCTCGAAGCAGTCGATCAGCCGGTCGCAGACCAACAGGTTGCCGTCATACGGCCCGAACCGGCCTTCGAGCTCTCGAGCGACACTGCGCAGCAACTGCGCAATGGACAGACGCCGCGGTGTGAGGATGTAGCGAAGGTCTTCTCTCTCGGGGTGCCTTTCGGCAGCAAGGTCCTGGGCGGTCAGCCGAGTGTCCGCCACTGTCTGGTGCGCATCGGCGCCGAGCCTGAGCAAGGCGCCGATCACATGGATCGGCGCGCCGTGGCAGGCAGCCATCTGAAGTGGCGTGTGATGCGCCGGTCCCGCATACGCATTCACCGAAGCCGGTTCTTGCTCAACGGCAAGAAGCGCGCGGTCCCAGTGGCCCTGGGAAGCCAGTTCTGCGAACCGGGAGGACATGTCAGGGATCATGGAAGAGGTTGGTGTCATGGGCTCTGCCGGCATCACGCTGTCGCCAGCGGTGAACCAGGTTGCGCCGGTGCCGGCGGGCGGTGGGTCGCAGGACCCGAGGCAGCCGGCAGGTACGTCTGGCGACCACTGAGCGTCTGCCAGAGCAGCACCGTGGCCCAGGTGTCCAGATGGCAGTACCGCAGTAGCTGTTCGCGCAGGGCAACACGTCGCTCCGGCGTCGTACACACGTCGATCCCTTCCAGAAACGCCAGTTGTGCGCCGCCCCCGTCCTGCACGCCGTCCAGTTGCGAATAGGTGAGTTCCGGCGCGATGGCGGGCAGTACGGACTTGATGCTCCAGCTGCCGCACTGCGAGGGATGGTAGTAGTGGTTCCGGGTCACCGGCAGCAGATCGACGAGCCGGCTGTCCAGGCCCCGCAGCGCCAGTTCGAGGTCCTGGAAGCGTGCCGCCATCTCGCGGATCCTCGCGCCTTCGAAACCCCGGTTGTAGACGTAGATCGGGCCTGCTTCTCCGCAGCCAGCGATCATGGCGCTCGCGAGCGCCC
>CALRYR010000055.1:0-13246 GCA_943372425.1 Variovorax sp. YR752
TACAAGGGCGGGCGCGTGCGCTCGGGTGGCCATGGCTTCTGCGGCATTGGACGCAAGAAGCTGCTCAACATCCTGCAAGACCGCTGCCTGGCCCTGGGTGTGAACCTGGTGTTTGAAACCGATGTGACCGACGACCAGGCGCTCGCCGCGCAGTACAACGCCGACCTCGTGATCGCCAGCGACGGCCTCAACAGCCGCATCCGCACGCGCTACGCCGACGTGTACCAGCCCGACATCGACCTGCGCAAATGCCGCTTCGTCTGGCTCGGCACGCACCAGACCTTCGACGCCTTCACCTTCGCTTTCGAAGAGACCGAGCACGGCTGGTTCCAGGCGCACGCCTACCAGTTCGACGACACGACCTCGACCTTCATCATCGAGACGCCGGAAGAGGTCTGGAAGGCCCACGGCCTCGACCAGATGGAGCAGCCCGAGGCCATCGCCTTCTGCGAGAAGCTGTTCGCCAAGTACCTCGGTGGTCATTCGCTGATCAGCAACGCCACGCACCTGCGCGGCTCGGCCAACTGGATCCGCTTCCCGCGCGTGATCTGCAAACACTGGACGCACCGCGTCGACATTGGCGGCAAGACCGTGCCGGTCGTGCTGATGGGCGACGCCGCGCACACGGCGCACTTCTCGATCGGCTCCGGCACCAAGCTGGCGCTGGAAGATGCGATCGACCTGGCCGACGAGTTCGGCCACGGCGGCAGCATCGACGAGGTGCTGACCGGCTACGAAGCACGCCGCAGCGTCGAGGTGCTGAAGATCCAGAACGCCGCACGCAACTCGACCGAGTGGTTCGAGAACGTCTCGCGCTACACCGGCATGCAGATCGAGCAGTTCGCCTATTCGATGCTCACGCGCAGCCAGCGCATCAGCCACGAGAACCTGCGACTGCGCGACGCGAAGTGGCTGGGCGGCTACGAGAAATGGTTGGCGGGCGGCAAGCCGATCCCGCCGATGCTCACGCCTTTCAAGGTACGCGGGCTCGAACTGAAGAATCGCATCATCGTCTCGCCGATGGCGACTTACAGCGCCATCAACGGCCTGCCGCAGGACTTCCACCTGGTGCACCTCGGCGCCCGCGCGCTGGGCGGCGCAGCCCTGGTTTTCGTCGAGATGACCAGCCCGACGCCCGAAGGCCGCATCACGCCGGGCTGCCCCGGCCTCTACACCGACGAACAGGGCGCGGCTTTCAAGCGCATCGTCGACTTCGTGCACGCGCAGAGCAGCGCGAAGATCGGCATCCAGCTGGGCCACAGCGGCCCCAAGGGATCGACGCAGGTCGGCTGGGAAGGCACCGACGAACCGCTACCGACGGGCAACTGGCCGCTGCTGGCCGCGAGCGCGCTGGCCTATGGCGAACAGAACCAGACGCCGGCCGCGATGACGCGCGCGGACATGGATCTGCTGCGCGACCAGTTCGTCGCGTCGACGAAGCGCGCGGCCGACGCCGGCTTCGACTGGCTCGAACTGCACTGCGCGCACGGCTACGCGCTGGCATCCTTCCTGAGCGCGCTCACCAACCAGCGCACCGACGACTACGGTGGCGACATCGCGGCGCGGGCGCGCTATCCGCTCGAAGTGTTTGCAGCGATGCGCGCGGCCTGGCCCGAAGAGCGCCCGATGAGCGTGCGCATCTCCGCGCACGACTGGGCGCCCGGTGGCAACACCGATGACGACGCGGTCGCGATCGCACGCCTGTTCAAGGAAGCCGGCTGCGACTTCATTGACGTGTCGTCTGGGCAAACCACGCGTGCCGCCAAGCCCATCTACGGCCGCATGTACCAGACGCCCTTTGCCGACCGCATCCGCAACGAGGTCGGCATCGCGACCATCGCGGTCGGTGCCATCACCGACGCCGACCAGGCCAACAGCATCATCGCGGCCGGCCGCGCCGACCTGTGTGCCGTCGCCCGCCCGCACCTGGCCGACCCCGCCTGGACGCTGCACGAAGCGGCCAAGCTGCAAAGCCGCTACGTCGACTGGCCGAAGCAATACACGGCGGGCCGCGACCAGATGTACCGCGAGATCGCCAAGCAGCAGGCGATGGCGGCGGTGCCGATGAACGTTGCCAGCGAAGAGGAGCGCTGAATGGACCTCGAAGCGCGCGCCCACAGCGAACACCCCGACGAACTGCGGCTTTGGCTGCGGCTGCTCACCTGCACTCAGCTCATCGAGAAGGAGGTGCGAAACGGCCTGCGCGAGCAGTTCGCGACCACACTGCCCCGCTTCGACCTGATGTCGCAGCTCGAGCGTTCGCCCGACGGCCTGAAGATGAACGAGCTGTCGCGCCGAATGATGGTGACCGGCGGCAACGTCACCGGCATCACTGACCAGCTGGTGGCCGAGGAGCTGGTCGAACGCGTCAACGTCGAGGGCGACCGGCGCGCCTGGCGCGTGCGCCTCACCACGCGCGGCCGCAAGCTGTTCCACGAGATGGCGCAGCAGCACGAAGCCTGGATCGTCGAGGCCTTCGCCGGCCTCAACGCCAAGGAGATCTCGCAACTCCACAAGCTGCTCGGCAAGGTCAAGCAGCACACCACCCCCCTCACGACAACGACGGAGACGGCATGAAGCATTACATCGACGCGGGCAACCCCATGCACGCGCAATTCGAGGCGAAGGCCGGCTACACGGCCACGCACTTCCAGTGGGCCTATGAAGACGGCGTGGGCACGGTCACGCTCAACCGGCCCGAGCGCAAGAACCCGCTGACCTTCCAGTCGTACGCTGAACTGCGCGACCTGTTCCGCGCGCTGCACTACGCCAACGACGTGAAGGTGGTGGTGGTCACCGGTGCCGGCGGCAACTTCTGCTCGGGCGGTGACGTGCACGAGATCATCGGCCCGCTCACGAAGATGAGCATGCCCGAGATGCTGGAATTCACGCGCATGACTGGCGACCTGGTGAAGGCGATCCGCCAGTGCCCGCAGCCGGTCATCGGCGCGATCGACGGCATCTGCGCCGGCGCCGGCGCGATGATCGCGCTGGCCTGCGACATCCGCTACGGCACGCCGGCCGCGCGCACCGCCTTCCTGTTCACGCGCGTCGGCCTGGCCGGTGCGGACATGGGCGCCTGCGCCCTGCTGCCGCGCATGATCGGCCAAGGGCGCGCGTCGGAGCTGCTGTTCAGCGGCCGTTCGATGACGGCCGACGAAGGCCTCGCGTGGGGCTTCTTCAACGCGCTGCATCCGAGCGATGCCGTGCTCGATGCAGCGACCCAGATGGCGCGCGACCTCGCCGCTGGCCCGACCTTTGCGCACGGGATGACGAAGACGATGCTGTCGCAGGAATGGTCGATGACCATCGAGCAGGCGATCGAAGCCGAGGCCCAGGCCCAGGCCATCTGCATGCAGACGGCAGACTTCACGCGGGCCTACGACGCCTTCGCGTCGAAGCAGAAGCCGGTCTTCGGCGGAGACTGACGATGTCGGCATCCAAGGTCGACCCTTCGACGGCGCACCTCGCGCTGCCCTTCTTCGACGACGCGCACCGTGAACTCGCCCGCGGCCTGCTGCCGTGGGCCGCGGCGCAGGACGTGGACGAGCGCGAAGACCGCGCCGCCTGCCGCGACTGGGTCAAACGCCTCGGCGACGGCGGCTGGCTGCGCTACTGCGTGCCCGCCGCCTTCGGCGGTGCGCTCGAGAAGCTCGACTCGCGTGCGCTCGTGCTGCTGCGCGAAACGCTTGCCTTCCATTCGCCGCTGGCCGACTTCGCCTTCGCGATGCAGGGCCTGGGCAGCGGCGCGATCACGCTCGCGGGCAGTGCATCGCAGCAGGCCGAGTACCTGAGTGCCGTCGCGCGCGGCGACAAGATCGCGGCCTTCGCACTGAGCGAACCTGAGGCCGGCTCCGACGTCGGCGCCATGGCGATGCAGGCGGTCGACACCGGCGCGACCTGGCGGCTCGACGGCGCGAAGACGTGGATCAGCAACGGCGGCATCGCCGACTTCTACTGCGTGTTCGCGAAGACCGAGCCGACCGGCGGCACGCGCGGCATCACGGCCTTCATCGTCGATGCGGACGCCCGCGGTCTCGACACCAGCGAGCACATCCAGGTGATGGCACCGCATCCGCTCGCGACGCTGCGCTTTGGTGCCTGCGAGGTGCCGCACAGTGCACAGCTCGGCGACCTCAACGGCGGCTTCAAGCTGGCGATGCGCACGCTCGACATCTTCCGCGCGTCGGTGGCAGCCGCCGCGCTCGGCATGGCGCGGCGTGCACTGAGCGAAGCCGTCACACACGCGAAGTCGCGCCGCATGTTCGGGCAGACGCTCGCCGACTTCCAGCTCACGCAGGCCAAGCTCGGCGACATGGCTGCGCTCATCGACAGCGCGGCCCTGCTCACTTACCGCGCGGCGTGGATGCGCGACGAGGGCGAGCGCACCGGCCGCCCCTTCGGCGACTACACCGCGGCCGCGGCGATGGCCAAGATGTGCGCCACCGAAAACGCACAGCGCGTGATCGACATGGCCGTGCAGATGCATGGCGGCAGCGGCGTGCAAGTGGGCATGAAAGTTGAGAGCCTCTACCGCGACATCCGTGCGCTTCGCATCTACGAAGGCGCGACGGAAGTCCAGCAACTGATCATCGGCAAATCCGTCTTGCGGGAGTAGACCTTGAGCGCACAAATCGACCGTTTCGTCCACGATGGGCTTCCGCCTGCAGCACTGCTGCCAGTGTTCCGCTACGACCTGCCCGAATTGCAGTTGCCGGACCAGTTGAACCTGGTGGAGGAACTGCTCGACAAGGCCGCGGCGAAGGGCTTCGCGGACAAGCCGATGTTGCGCTCGCCCACGCGCACGCTCAGCTACGCGCAGGCGACGGTGGAAGTGAACCGCATGGCGCAAGTGCTGACCGAAGACCTCGGCCTGGTGCCCGGCAACCGCGTGCTGCTGCGCGGTGGCAACTCGATTCCGATGGCGCTGGCATGGCTGGCCGTGGTAAAGGCCGGCCTGATCGCCGTGGCGACGATGCCGTTGCTGCGCGCGCGTGAACTCAACGATGTCGTCGAGAAGTCCCGGCCCGCGGTCGCGCTGTGCGAAGCGAAGCTCCTCGACGAGATGCTCATCTCGCAGCAGGCGAATCCGACATTGCGGAAAGTGCTCGCTTTCAAGTCCGACGCGCCGGATGCACTCGAGGCGCTCGCCGCGACGAAGAGCGGCATGTTCTCCGCATGCCCGACCTCAGCAGATGACATCGCACTGCTGGCCTTCACGTCAGGCACCACCGGCAAGCCCAAGGCGCCCGCCACCACGCACCGCGACGTGCTCGCCATGTGCGAGACCTGGCCGCGCCACATCCTGAAGGCCACGAGCGACGACATCGTGATGGGCTCGCCGCCGCTGGCCTTCACCTTCGGGCTCGGCGGGCTGTTGATCTACCCGATGTGGGCAGGCTCGTCGATCTACTACCCCGACATCCCGTACACGCCGGAAGGCATGGTCAAGCTGATCAACGAGACGGGTGCGACCATCGTCTACACCGCACCGACCTTCTACCGGCAGATGGCCCCGTTCGCGAAACAGCATGGCGTGCCGACGTTGCGGATCACCGTGAGCGCGGGCGAGGCCCTGCCCGATGCGACGCGGCAGTTGTGGAAGGATGCGACCGGCATCGAGATGCTTGACGGCATCGGTGGCACCGAGGTGTTCCACATCTACATCTCCGCCGCGGGCCACGAGGTGAAGCGCGGCGCCATCGGCAAGGCCGTGCCGGGCTTCATCGCGAAGGTGGTCGACGACGACGGCAAGGAGGTGCCGCGCGGCACGGTCGGCAAGCTGGCGATCCAGGGCCCGGTAGGCTGCCGCTACTTCGACGATGCGCGCCAGACCGCGTATGTGAAGAACGGCTGGAACTATCCCGGCGACGCCTTCATGCAGGACGACGACGGCTACTTCTTCTACCAGGCGCGCGCCGATGACATGATCATCACGGCCGGCTACAACGTCGGCGGCCCGGAGGTCGAAGATGCGCTGCTGCAGCACCCCGCCGTCGCCGAGTGCGGCGTCATCGGCAAGCCCGACGACGATCGCGGCATGATCGTCAAGGCCTACTGCGTGCTCAAGCCCGGCCACGCCGGCGACGCAACGCTGTGCAAGGCGCTGCAGGACCACGTCAAGGCCACCATCGCCCCCTACAAGTATCCGCGCGAGATCGAGTTCGTCGACGTGCTGCCCCGCACCGAAACCGGCAAGCTCCAGCGCTTCAAACTGAGACAGACACCATGATGAACAAGCTTCTTCAACCCGCCGGCTGGCTGCCGCCCAAGGGCTACGCCAACGGCATCGCCGCGCGCGGCACGCAGATCTTCGTCGGTGGCCAGATCGGCTGGAACGGGCAGCAGCAGTTCGAGACCGACGATTTCATCGCGCAATGCGGCCAGGCGCTGCGCAACATCGCCGAGGTGTTGCGCGAGGCCGGCGCCGGGCCTGAACACATGGTGCGGATGACCTGGTACATCACCGACCGCGACGAGTACAACGCACGTCTGAGCGAACTGGGACCGGTCTACCGCGACGCGATGGGCCGCAATTTCCCGGCGATGACCTGCGTGCAGGTGGCCGCGCTCGTGGAGGCGCGTGCCAAGGTCGAAATCGAAGTCACGGCCGTGCTGCCGGACTGAGCCGGACCCACCAGACAAGAAAAAAGGGGCCTCGGCCCCTTTTCTTTGGCCTTCTGCGGGCCCCGATGTTCGACGGATATTCATCACCAAAACAAAAAGGCCCTGTTCGAAAACAGGGCCTTTCAATTTGGTTGCGCGAGCAAGATTTGAACTTGCGACCTTTGGGTTATGAGCCCAACGAGCTACCAGGCTGCTCCATCGCGCGGCAAGATGGAATTATAGCTTATTCTGAAGCAGTCTGCTCGTCGGCAGCCACTTCTTTTACTTCAGGACGGTCGACCAGTTCGACGAGCGCCATCGGGGCGTTGTCGCCCACGCGGAAGCCCATCTTCAGGATGCGCGTGTAGCCGCCCGGACGCGTGTTGTAACGCGGGCCGAGTTCAGCGAAGAGCTTCACGACGCTGTCGCGGCTGCGCAGGCGGTCGAAGGCCAGGCGCTTGTTGGCGAGCGTGGGCTTCTTGGCCAGCGTGATCATCGGTTCGATGACGCGACGCAGTTCCTTGGCCTTGGGGACCGTGGTCTTGATGACTTCATGCTCGATGAGCGAGTTCATCATGTTTTGCAGCATCGCGAGACGGTGCGAGCTGGTGCGATTGAGTTTGCGGAGGCCGTGACCGTGACGCATGGTGATTTCCTTTGGAAGGTTTTAATAAAGGCAGCCGTATCAGGTACTGCCCGGTTTTTGCGTTGTCGGATTAACGCTTGTCGAGGCCGGCCGGCGGCCAGCTTTCGAGCTTCATGCCCAAGGTGAGGCCACGCGATGCGAGGACTTCCTTGATTTCGTTGAGCGACTTGCGACCCAGGTTGGGGGTCTTGAGCAGCTCGTTCTCGGTGCGCTGGATCAGGTCACCGATGTAGTAGATGTTCTCGGCCTTCAGGCAGTTCGCCGAACGCACCGTGAGTTCGAGCTCGTCGACCGGGCGCAGCAGGATCGGATCGAACTGCTGGGCGCTGCGCGGTGCAGGTGCATCGAACGCAGCGAGTTCGCCACCTTCGAGCTGCGCGAACACAGCCAGTTGTTCCACCAGGATCTTGGCCGAGGCACGGACCGCATCTTCAGCGGTGATGGCGCCGTTGGTCTCGATCTCGATGAGCAGCTTGTCCAGGTCGGTACGCTGTTCGACGCGGGCGCTCTCGACGGTGTAGCTCACCCGCTTGACGGGCGAGAACGATGCATCGAGAACGATGCGGCCGATCGACTTCGTCGGCTCGTCCGCATAGCGGCGCATCGTGCCGGGCACGTAACCACGGCCCTTCTCGACCTTGATCTGCATGTCGAGCTTGCCGCCTTGCGACAGGTGCGCAATGACGTGGTCAGGATTGATGATCTCAACGTCGTGCGGGGTCTGGATGTCCGAGGCCAGCACCGGGCCTTCGCCGTCCTTGCGCAGGCTCAGCGTGACTTCGTCGCGGTTGTGGAGCTTGAACACCACGCCCTTGAGGTTCAGCAGAATGTTGACGACGTCTTCCTGGACGCCATCGATCGACGAGTACTCATGGAGCACGCCGGCGATCGTCACTTCGGTGGCCGAATAACCGACCATCGACGACAGCAGCACGCGACGCAGCGCGTTGCCGAGCGTGTGGCCGTAGCCGCGCTCGAAAGGCTCGAGCGTGACCTTTGCCTTGTTGGCGGCCAGTTGCTCGACCTGAATGGTCTTGGGTTTCAGCAGGGTGGTTTGCATGCAGACTTCCTCTCAATACCCCCGGTTCGTTACACCGGTAAGGCTGGTGAAGTGCCCTGTCGCGGTGCAGCGCGGAGGGAACAAAAAATCACAAGGACGAGGCTGCGCCGCAGCCTCGTCGTCGTCCGCTTAACGCGAATAGAGTTCGACGATCAACGATTCGTTGATGTCGGCAGCGAATTCGTCGCGATCCGGGACCTTCTTGAAGACGCCCTCGGCCTTGTCGGCATTCACGTCCACCCAAGCCGGCATGCCAACCTGTGCCGCGAGCTGCAGCGCTTCGGCGATACGGGTCTGCTTCTTCGACTTGTCACGCACGGCGATCACGTCACCGGTCTTGACCAGGTACGAGGCAATGTTGACCGACTGGCCGTTCACCGTGATGGCACGGTGGGACACGAGCTGACGTGCCTCGGCGCGGGTCGAGCCGAAGCCCATGCGGTAGACGACGTTGTCCAGGCGCGATTCGAGGATGAACAGCAGGTTGGCGCCGGTGTTGCCACGGCGACGATCGGCTTCCTCGAAGTAGCGGCGGAATTGCTTCTCGAGCACGCCGTACATGCGCTTGACCTTCTGCTTTTCGCGCAGCTGCAGGCCGAAGTCGGAGGTGCGCTGACCCGAAGTGCGGCCATGCTGGCCGGGCTTGGAGTCGAACTTGGACTTGTCTTGAATCGAACGACGGGCGCTCTTCAGGAACAGGTCGGTGCCTTCGCGGCGGGAGAGTTTGGCCTTGGGGCCGAGGTAGCGTGCCACTTGATCTTCCTTTGTGTCATCTGCTGCAGCGGTGATCTGCAGGAGCCATCAGCGGCGTGCCGATGGCGGTGGGCTTGTTAAAACAAAATGCGCAGCCGCTGTGAAGCAGACTGCGCGGTCGGCGTCGACGCTCGAATGCGGCGGCACCTGATCGCTGGGCGATCAGATTCGACGACGTTTCTGCGGACGGCAGCCGTTGTGCGGCACAGGCGTCACGTCGGCAATGGAATTGATCCGGATGCCGAGCGCAGCCAGGGCGCGCACCGACGATTCGCGACCCGGGCCAGGGCCCTTGATCTCGACGTCGAGGTTCTTGATGCCTTGTTCGACAGCAGCACGGCCGGCGACTTCCGAAGCCACCTGGGCAGCGAACGGGGTCGACTTGCGCGAGCCCTTGAAGCCCTGGCCACCCGACGACGCCCACGACAGCGCATTGCCCTGACGGTCCGTGATCGTGATGATCGTGTTGTTGAACGAGGCGTGCACGTGGGCGATGCCGTCCGCGACGTTCTTGCGAACCTTCTTGCGGACGCGCTGTGCGGCGTTATTGGCAGGAGCTTTAGCCATGCTGTTTCAATCCTTATTTCTTCAGGGACTGCGCGGCCTTGCGCGGACCCTTGCGGGTACGGGCATTGGTGCGCGTGCGCTGGCCGCGCATCGGCAGGCCACGGCGATGGCGGAAGCCGCGATAGCAGCCGATGTCCATCAATCGCTTGATGTTCATCGTCGTCTCGCGACGCAGGTCGCCTTCGATGGTGAAGAGAGCGATCTGGTCGCGGATCTTTTCGAGATCGGCGTCGGTCAGATCCTTGATCTTCTTCGAATACTCGATGCCGCTCGCTTCGCAGATTTGACGGGCGCGGGTGCGACCGATACCGAAGATGGCGGTCAGGCCGATCTCAGCGTGCTTGTGCGGCGGAATGTTAATGCCAGCAATACGTGCCATGTGCGTCCTCTAATACTCTCAATCAACCCTGGCGCTGCTTATGGCGCGGGTCGGAACAGATCACACGCACCACACCCTTGCGGCGGATGATCTTGCAATTGCGGCAGATGGTCTTGACCGAAGCCGAAACTCTCATATGACTCTCCTAAAACGTGTTCTGTGTTGCAGCAGGCTCAAGATGTCTTGAAGTTGGCCTTCTTGAGCAGCGATTCGTATTGCTGCGACATCATGTAGTTCTGTACTTGGGCCATGAAGTCCATCGTGACGACCACGATGATCAGCAGGGACGTGCCGCCGAAATAGAACGGCACGTTGTACTTGAGGATCAGGAACTCCGGCAGCAGGCAGACGAAGGTGATGTACACCGCGCCAGCCAACGTCAGGCGAACCAGGATCTTGTCGATGTAGCGTGCCGTCTGGTCACCAGGGCGAATGCCCGGGATGAACGCACCGCTCTTCTTCAGGTTGTCGGCCGTTTCCTTGCTGTTGAACACGAGTGCCGTGTAGAAGAAGCAGAAGAAAATGATCGCAGCGGCGTAGAGCATCACATAGATCGGCTGACCCGGTGTGAGCGCGCCCGCAATGTCCTTGATCCAGCGCATGCTGTCACCGGTGCTGAACCAGCCCACCACGGTAGCCGGCAGCAGGATGATCGACGACGCGAAGATCGGCGGAATCACGCCAGCCATGTTCAGCTTCAGCGGCAGGTGCGACGACTGACCACCATAGACCTTGTTGCCCACCTGGCGCCGCGCATAGTTCACGAGGATCTTGCGCTGGCCGCGTTCGACGAACACCACGAAGTAGGTCACCAGAACCACGACGGCGATGATGAACAACGCAACGATCGGATTCATCGCACCCGTGGTCACCAGCGATGCGAGACCGCCGATGGCGTTCGGCAGGCCGGCTGCGATGCCCGAGAAGATCAGGATCGAGATGCCGTTGCCCAGGCCGCGTTCGGTGATCTGCTCGCCGAGCCACATCAGGAACATCGAACCGGCGGTCAGGCTGATCATGGCCGTGAGGCGGAAGCCGAAGCCGGGTGCGATGACCAGGCCAGCCGACGACTCGAGCGCCACTGCGATGCTGAAGGACTGGAACAGGGCCAGACCCAACGTGCCGTAACGCGTGTACTGCGTGATCTTGCGACGACCTGCTTCGCCTTCCTTCTTCAACTGCTCGAAGGTCGGCACCACGTAGGTCATCAACTGCATGATGATCGACGCGGAGATGTACGGCATGATGCCCAGCGCGAACACGGTGAAGCGCGACAGCGCACCGCCCGAGAACATGTTGAACAGGCTCAGGATGCCGCCCTGCTGGCCCTGGAAAAGCTGCGCCAGCTGGTCCGGGTTGATGCCCGGCACAGGGATGTGCGCGCCGATCCGGTAGACCACGAGCGCGAGCAGCAAGAAGACCAGCCGGCGACGGAGGTCACCGAACTTGCCTGTCTTAGCGAGCCCTTGCTTGCTGGTCAGCGCGTTAGTTGCCACGAAGAGCTTCTTTCAGTCCGGTCGTTTAAGCGACGCTGCCGCCGGCAGCTTCGATCGCAGCCTTGGCGCCGGCGGTTGCGCCGATGCCCGTCAGCTTGACGGCCTTGGTCAGTTCGCCGGTCTTGATGACCTTGACGACCTTGATCATGTGCGAGACGAGGCCAGCCTGCTTAAGCGTCAGCATGTCGACTTCGGCAGCGCCGAGGACTTCGAGCGACGTCAGCGTGACTTCAGCGTTGTACTTGAGCGATTGCGACTTGAAGCCGCGCTTCGGCAGACGGCGCTGCAGAGGCATTTGACCGCCTTCGAAGCCCACCTTGTGGAAGCCGCCCGCACGGGACTTCTGGCCCTTGTGACCGCGACCTGCGGTCTTGCCGATGCCGGAGCCGATACCGCGGCCGACGCGACGCTTCGCGTGCTTGGCGCCGGCGGCCGGCTTGATGCCATTGAGTTCCATATCAGTCTCTCTTACAGAACTTTGACCAGATAACTGATCTTGTTGATCATGCCGCGCACGGCGGGCGTGTCCTGCAGCTCGCTCACGCTGTTGAGCTTGCGCAGGCCCAGGCCGCGGACGGTCGCGCGATGCGATTCCTTCGTGCCGATCGGGCTCTTCACGAGCTGCACCTTGACGGTGGTCTGTTGTTGCGTCGTCATGTCGATGCTCCTGTTCAGGCGAACAGCTCTTCGACCGTCAGACCGCGCTTGGCAGCAACGGCAGACGCGGTCGTCGAGTTCTTCAGGCCGTCCAGCGTGGCACGGACCATGTTGTAGGGGTTCGACGAACCGTGGCTCTTGGCCACGATGTCGGTGATGCCCAGAACTTCGAACACGGCGCGCATCGGGCCGCCGGCGATGATGCCGGTACCCTTCGGGGCAGGGATCATGACGACCGAAGCGGCGCCATGGTGACCCGTCACGCGGTGATGCAGCGTGCCGTTCTTGATCGAGATCTGGAAGAGGTTGCGGCGGGCTTCTTCCATGGCCTTCTGCACGGCTGCAGGCACTTCTTTCGACTTGCCCTTGCCCATGCCGACCTTGCCGTCGCCGTCGCCGACCACGGTGAGTGCCGCGAAACCGAGGATACGACCACCCTTCACCACCTTGGTGACGCGGTTGATCGCGATCATCTTCTCGCGCAGACCGTCTTCAGGGCCTTCGTTCTGCGTTCTTGCTTGAATCTTTGCCATTTTGAATCTCGTGTCCGTTTAGAACTGCAGGCCAGCTTCGCGGGCGGCCTCGGCCAGCGCCTTGACGCGGCCGTGGTAGGCGAAACCAGCGCGGTCGAAAGCGACCTTGTCGACACCGGCGGCCTTCGCCTTTTCAGCGATGCGCTTGCCGATCGCGGTGGCTGCAGCGGCGTTGCCGCCCTTGCCCGAACCACCCAGCGCCGTGCGCACTTCGGCTTCGGCCGTCGATGCGGTGGCGATCACCTTGGTGCCGTCGTCAGAGATGACGGTGGCATAGATGTGCAGGTTGGTACGGTTCACCGTCAGGCGCGCAACGCCTTGCGTTGCGATCCGGATGCGGGTCTGACGCGAGCGGCGCAGACGTTGTGCTTTTTTGGTCAACATCATTTTGCTGCCCCTTACTTCTTCTTGGTCTCTTTGATCACGATCTTCTCGTCCGAATAACGGATGCCCTTGCCCTTGTAAGGCTCAGGCGGACGAACAGCGCGGATCTCAGCGGCGATTTGACCAACGCGCTGACGGTCAGCACCCTTGATCACGATTTCGGTC
>CALRYR010000056.1:0-13038 GCA_943372425.1 Variovorax sp. YR752
AGCGCGGGCTCACGCGGCAGTGGTGGCGCGCACTGGGCAGCGACCGTGCCGTGGTCGAACGGGCCGGGCAGCTGCTCGAGCAGTTCCGCCTGGCCGACGTGGCGCATCAGCCCACGCGGCAGCTGGCCTACGGCAAGCGGCGCCTGCTCGAGATCGCGATCGCCCTGGCCTGCGAGCCGCGCGTGCTGCTGCTCGACGAGCCGGTGGCCGGCGTGCCCGCGGGCGAGCGCGAGGAACTGCTGCAGACCGTGGCCGCGCTGCCGGCGGATGTGTCGGTGCTGCTGATCGAGCACGACATGGACCTGGTGTTCAGCTTCGCTGACCGCATGACCGTGCTGGTCAACGGTGTGGTGCTCACCGAAGGCTCGCCCGAAGAAATCGCTGCCGACCCGCGCGTGAAAGAGGTGTACCTCGGAGAAGGGATGGCCCATGGCTGAGGCACTGCTGCAGATCGACGACCTGAGTGCGGGCTATGGCGAAGCGGTGGTGCTCACCGGTGTCTCGCTCACGCTGGGCGAAGGCCGCACACTGGCGCTGCTCGGCCGCAACGGCACCGGCAAGACGACGCTGATCAACACGCTGGCTGGCGCCACGCGGCAGCACGGCGGGCGCATCAGGTTGGGCGGCATCGAACTCAACCGGCTGGCGCCGCACCGCCGCGCTGCCGCGGGCATCGGCTGGGTGCCGCAGGAGCGCAACATCTTCAAGTCGCTCACGGTCGACGAGAACCTGACGGCAGTGGCACGCCCCGGCCACTGGACGCCCGAGCGCGCCTACACGATGTTCCCGCGCCTGGCCGAACGCAAAGGCAATCTGGGCACGCAGCTGTCGGGCGGCGAACAGCAGATGCTGGCCGTCGCACGCGCCCTGGTGCTGAACCCGCGCCTGCTGCTGCTCGACGAACCGCTCGAAGGCCTGGCGCCGATCATCGTGGAAGAGCTGCTGCGCGCCATCCGCCGCATCACGCGGGACGAGGGGCTGGCGGCCATCGTCGTCGAGCAGCATCCGCAGGCGGTGCTGGCGATCTCCGACGACGCCGTGGTGCTCGACCAAGGGCGGGTGGTGCATGCCGAGCGGGCCGATGTGCTGCGCACGCAGCCCGAGGTGCTCGACCGGCTGCTCGGCGTGGCGCGCTGACGGGTGCATCGGGTCGTTGCCTCGCGTTGGGGGAGAATGCGCGCTGTCAGAGTGCGGAGAAGCCCCTTATGCGAGAAAGCCATGTTTCCACGGTCCAGGCGGCCAACAAGGCGCTGACGCTGGTCATTGCCGCCAGCGACCTGGACCGGATGCCCGTCACCCATTTCGAGCCTAGCGATCTGCAGACCCTCTCCGCACTGTCGGAAAGCAGCCGCGTCGCCGCGCGCCAGGAGACGGCGCAGGCCAACCGCATGCGCGCCGCCTCGCACCTGTTCCTGGTCGCAGCCAGCAACGCACTCACGGCCGCGCTCGAACTGAACAAGGTGTCGATGGACCTGGACGCCGCCGAGCGCGAGCGGCTGTTGGCTGGCATCGGCACGCAATCGGGCGCTGCCGGCCGGCACGCCATGCAGGCCTGCAGCATCCTGCGGGGCGAGATCGAGCCGCCGTCCGACGGTGCGGTCGTCGTGTCGAAGCTCAGCACCTGAGGCGGGTTAGATCGGCAGGGCCGTCGTCGACTTCACGCGGTCGAGCACGAAGCTGGTCTTGCAGTCCTGCACGCTCGGGTGCTTGAGCAGCGTGTCCATCACGAAGCGCGAGTAGTGCGCCATGTCGGCGACCACCACGCGCAGCAGGTAGTCCATGTCGCCGGTGAGCGAGTGGCATTCGATCACCTCGGGCCAGCCCTGGATCGACGCGCGGAAGGCATCCATCGGGCTGCGCTTGTGGCTCTCGGTGTGCTTCTCCAGCCGCACGTTGATGTACGCCATCAGCGGCAGGCCGACGCGCTCGGGCTTCAGCAGCGCGACGTAGCCCTGGATCACGCCCGATTCCTCCAGCCGCTTGACGCGCCGCAGCGTGGCCGACGACGACAGGCTGACCTGGGCCGCCAGCTCGTCGTAGGTGGCGCGGCCGTTGGCCTGCAACGCGCGAAGTACGCGCAGATCGATGGTGTCGAGTTCGACTGGAGCGCTCATGCGCGAGATTTTGCAGGAATCCTGCGCACTCGGCCATCGCAAGGCCGCAAGTTGCAGGAATCGTGTGTTGAGAGCGCCTAGCATCGAACGTCACCCCACCCGAAATTTCTGGAGACACACGATGGCTGACCACTTCGAGAACCCCATGGGCCTGCAAGGCTTCGAATTCGTCGAGTTCGCATCGCCCACGCCGGGCGTGCTGGAGCCGGTGTTCGAGACGCTGGGCTTCACGCTGGTCGCCAAGCATCGCTCCAAGGACGTGGTGCTGTACCGCCAGGGCGACATCAACTTCATCGTGAACCGTGAGCCGAAGAGCCAGGCGGCCTATTTCGCCGCCGAGCATGGCCCGTCGGCCTGCGGCCTGGCCTTCCGTGTGACGGACGCGCACAAGGCGTACAACCGCGCGCTCGAACTCGGCGCCCAGCCGATCGAGATCGCCACCGGCCCGATGGAACTGCGCCTGCCGGCCATCAAAGGCATCGGCGGCGCGCCGCTGTACCTCATCGACCGCTACGAAGAAGGCAAGTCGATCTACGACATCGACTTCGAGTTCATCGAGGGCGTGGACCGCCACCCGGTCGGCCATGGCCTGAAGCTCATCGACCACCTCACGCACAACGTGTACCGCGGCCGCATGACCTTCTGGGCCGACTTCTACGAGAAGCTCTTCAACTTCCGCGAGATCCGCTACTTCGACATCTCGGGCGAATACACCGGCCTCACGTCGAAGGCCATGACGGCGCCCGACGGCAAGATCCGCATCCCGCTCAACGAAGAATCGAAGAAGGGCGGCGGGCAGATCGAGGAATTCCTCATGCAGTTCAACGGCGAAGGCATCCAGCACATCGCGCTGATCTGCGACAACCTGAAGGATGCGGTCGACAAGCTGGCCCTGGCCGGCGTGCAGACGGCCACCGCGCCCAACAATATCTACTACGAGATGCTCGACACCCGCCTGCCGGGCCACGGCCAGAACGTGCCGGAACTGCAGGCACGCGGCATCCTGCTGGACGGCACCACCGAAGGCGGCCAGCCGCGCCTGCTGCTGCAGATCTTCTCCACGCCGATGCTGGGGCCGGTCTTCTTCGAGTTCATCGAGCGTCGCGGCGACTACCGCGACGGCTTCGGCGAGGGCAACTTCAAGGCGCTGTTCGAATCGCTCGAGCGCGACCAGATCCGCCGCGGCGTGCTGGACACGGCCGAGGCCTGAGCATGCAGGTTGCCGAAGCGACCAAGCACGGCCTCGCCGCCGGCGATGCGGCCATGCCGGACCGACCGGACTGGACCATCGACCAGGGCTGGTCGAACTACACGCCGGCCGAGCACGCCGTCTGGAAGACGCTGTTCGAGCGCCAGACGAAGCTGCTGCCCGGCCGCGCCTGCGACGCCTTCGTCGAAGGAATGAAGAACCTGCCCATCGGGGCCGACCAGATCCCGAACTTCCTGGAACTGAGCGAGGTGCTGATGCAGCGCACCGGCTGGCAGGTCGTGGCCGTGCCGGGCCTGGTGCCCGACGAGGTGTTCTTCGAGCACCTGGCCAACCGCCGATTTCCTTCCGGCAACTTCATCCGCAAGCCGCACGAGCTCGATTACCTGGAAGAGCCCGACGTGTTCCACGACGTGTTCGGCCATGTGCCCATGCTGATGAACCCGTCGATCGCCGACTATATCCAGGCCTACGGCGAAGGCGGCCTGCGCGCCAAGAAGCTCGGCGTGCTCGACAAGCTGGCGCGGGTCTACTGGTACACGGTCGAGTTCGGCCTCATCCAGCAAAAGGACGGTCTGCGCATCTACGGCGCGGGCATCGCGTCGTCGCGCACCGAGAGCGTGTTCGCGCTCGACGACCCGTCGCCGAACCGCATCGCGTTTGACCTGGAGCGGGTGATGCGCACCCACTACCGCATCGACGACTTCCAGGAGAGCTACTTCGTCATCGACAGCCTCGCCGAGCTGCTCGACCTGGCGACCATCGACTTCGCGCCACTGTACGAACGCATCGCGGGGCAGCCGGAGCACCAGCCGGGCGACGTGCTGGCGACCGACCGGGTGCTGGCGCGCGGCACGGGGCGCTATCACGACGACAAGCGCAAGCAAGTCGTCGTGGCCTGACGGTCCGAGGGCGCGTCAGTAGCGGGCGACCTGCCGGCCGATGTCCGGCCAGCGCCCGTGCAGCCACACCCAGGCCACCAGCCCGACGCCCATCATCAGGATCGACGTCACGGCCAGCGCCAGCGTCGAGTGCATCACCAGCGGCGCGATCACGCCGGCCACCAGGCCGTTGGCGGTGGAGCCGATGACGGCCTGCAATGACGACGCCATGCCGCGGCGCTCGGGGTGGAGGTCCAGCACCAGCAGCGTGATCACCGGCACCATCAGCGCCCAGCCGAAGGCGAAGATCGCGATCGGCCACATGGCCCAGAGCGCATGCGGTTCGAACAATGCATTGGCCACGACATTGGCCGCTGACGTCGTCAGCATGATGACGAAGCCGTCGCGGATCTGCCGCTTGGGCGTCACCTTGCCAGCCATGCGGCCGCTGGCCCAGGCACCGGCCATGATGCCGCCGATGGTCAGCAGGAAGAACCAGAAGAACTGCGTGGGCGCCAGGCCCAGGTGGTCGCCGAGGAAGGCCGGCGCCGACAGCACGTAGAGGAACATGCCGTTGAAGGGCACACCGCTGGCCAGCGCGAGCAGCAGGAAGCGGGGATCGGAGCACAGATCCCAGTAGCCGCGCATCAGGTGGCGCGCGTTGAAAGGCTGGCGCTGCGTGACGTGCAGGGTTTCGGGCAGCAGCTTGTAGTTGGCCGCGAACAGCACCACGCCGACGGCCACCAGGAACCAGAAGATCGCGTGCCAGCCGGCATGCACGAAGAGCAGGCCGCCGACGATCGGCGCGATGGCCGGCGCCACGCCGAAGTAGATGGTGACCTGCGCCATCACCTTCTGCGCCTCGGCCGGCGGGAACATGTCGCGGATCACCGCGCGCGACACGACGATGCCCGCGCCCGTCGACAGGCCCTGCAGCGCCCGGAACAGCACCAGCTGCCCGATCGTCTGCGACAGCGCGCAGCCCAGCGACGCGATGGTGAACACGGCCAGCCCCCACAGCACGACCGGGCGCCGCCCGAAGCTGTCCGACAGCGCACCGTGGAACAGGTTCATGAAGGCGAAGCCGAACAGGTAGGCCGACAGCGTCTGCTGCATCTCCACCGGCGTCGCGCCGATCGACTTCGCAATGCCCGAGAACGCCGGGATGTAGGTGTCGATCGAGAAGGGCCCGAGCATGCCCAGCACCGCGAGCAGGATGGCGAGAGCCCATCGCGGGGCTTTCCAGAGGGTTTGGGCGTCGGGATTCATGGGTGCCTCCTGCTTCCAAAAAAGAAGAGCGCCTCATGGGCGCCTTCTGGTTTCTTCTTTTCGCGAACACCGCGGAACCGGCTTTGCCGGGCCGCTGGTGTTGCCCCCGGTGAGGGGGTGGGCGGCTACACGAAGTGAGCCAACCTGGGGGAGAGCCTGTCTACAGCGTGTCGATGAAGGAGCGCAGCTTGTCCGAGCGCGATGGGTGCTTCAGCTTGCGCAGCGCCTTGGCTTCGATCTGGCGGATGCGTTCACGCGTCACGTCGAATTGCTTGCCGACTTCTTCCAGCGTGTGGTCGGTCGACATCTCGATGCCGAAGCGCATGCGCAGCACCTTGGCTTCGCGCGGCGTCAGCGAGTCGAGGATGTCCTTGACCACGTCGCGCAGGCCGGCCTGCATCGCGGCCTCGATCGGCGCCGTGTTGCTGCTGTCCTCGATGAAGTCGCCCAGGTGCGAATCGTCGTCGTCGCCGATCGGCGTTTCCATGGAGATCGGCTCTTTGGCGATCTTCATGATCTTGCGGATCTTGTCTTCCGGGATCTCCATCTTCGCGGCCAGGATGCCGGCGTCGGGCTCGAAGCCGAACTCCTGCAAATGCTGGCGCGAGATGCGGTTCATCTTGTTGATCGTCTCGATCATGTGCACCGGGATGCGGATGGTCCGCGCCTGGTCGGCAATCGAGCGGGTGATGGCCTGGCGGATCCACCACGTGGCGTACGTCGAGAACTTGTAGCCGCGGCGGTATTCGAACTTGTCGACCGCCTTCATCAGGCCGATGTTGCCTTCCTGGATCAAATCGAGGAACTGCAGGCCGCGGTTGGTGTACTTCTTGGCGATGGAGATCACGAGGCGCAGGTTGGCCTCGATCATTTCCTTCTTGGCATCGCGCGACGACGACTCGCCGTTGTTCATGCGCTTGTTGATGTCCTTCAGCTCGGTCAGAGGCACCACGACGCTCGACTGGATGTCGGCGAGCTGCTGCTGCAGTTCCTGCACCGGCGGGATGTTGCGCGCCATCACCGTGCTCCACGGCTTGCCGGCAGCGGCTTGCTTCTCGACCCACTTGAGGTTGAGCAGGTTCGACGCCACGCGGTTGCCGTTCTTGTCGTAGCCGGAGAAGTCGCGGATGAAGTCTTCCTGCGGGAAGCCGCACTTGTCCACGATGATGCGGCGCAGCTCGCGCTCCTTCTTGCGCACGTCGTCGACCTGCGTGCGCACCAGGTCGCACAGCTTCTCGATGGTCTTGGCCGTGAAGCGGATGGTCATCAGCTCGTCGGACATGGCCTGCTGCGCCTTGTTGTACGCCGGCGTGCCGTAGCCTTCCTTGTCGTAGATCTTGTGGATCTTCTCGAACATGTCGGCGATGCGGTCGAAGCGCTCCAGCGCGTCGCGCTTGAGCTCTTCCAGCTTCTTGGTGAGCGCCTTGGAGCCGCCCTTGCCGTCGTCGTCGTCCTCTTCGTCGAATTCGTCGAAGTCTTCTTCGGCCACGTAGTCGTCGGCCTCGTTCGGGTTCGAGAAGCCGTCGACGATGGTCGAGATGACAACCTTGCCTTCACGGATGGACGCGGCCATTTCCAGGATCGCGGCGATGGTCTTCGGCGATGCGGAGATCGCCTCCATCATGGCCATCAGGCCGCCTTCGATGCGCTTGGCGATTTCGATTTCGCCTTCGCGCGTCAGCAGCTCGACCGTGCCCATTTCGCGCATGTACATGCGCACCGGATCGGTCGTGCGGCCGAATTCGCTGTCGACGGTGGACAGCGCGGCTTCGGCTTCTTCTTCGGCTTCTTCCACCGTGGTGGCAGTCGGCGCGGTGTTGTTCAGCAGCAGCGTCTCGGCGTCGGGCGTCTGTTCGTAGACGGCCACGCCAAGGTCGTTCAGCATCGTGACCACGACTTCCATGGTCTCGGCGTCGACCAGCTTGTCGGGCAAGTGGTCGGAGATTTCGCCCTGCGTCAGGTAGCCGCGGGTCTTGCCCAGCGTGATCAGCGTCTTCAGGCGCTGACGGCGCTTGGCCATGTCTTCTTCGGACAGGACGGTCTCGTCCAGGCCGAATTCCTTCATCAAGGCGCGTTCCTTCGCCTTGCTGATCTTCATGCGCAGTGGCTTGACCTTCTCGACGGTGGTCGTGTCCGTGCCCGCTGCAGCCGCGGGTTCTTCCTCGGCGAATTCGGCCTCGACGTCGGAGAAGTCTTCTTCGATTTCCTTGGGCTCGTTGCCGGCCTTGGGCTTGCGGCCGCGCTTGGCACCGGTGGCAGCAGGCGCGTCAGCGGCGGCAGCCTTGGGCGGGCGGCCGACCTTCTTGGCGGCGGCAGGGGCGGGCGCGGCCTTCAGGGCGGCGGTCTTGACAGGGTCGACGGAGGGCGTTTTCGTGGGCACGGATTTCACTTTCGTTGCGGCAGTCGCCTTGGGCGTGGCGGCACTCTTCTTTGCAGGTGCAGACGATGCTGTCGCTTTCAACGGTTTGGCCGAAGCGGGCTTCTTGGCGACGGACACGGCAGGCTTCTTTGTACTGGGCATACGACCTCATGGAACAAGAATGAAACAAGCGGAATCACTGGCGCCACAGACCCGGCGCGGGCACGGACACAGACGGACAGGAGGAAACGGATTTCCTCAAGACAAGGGACCGAAGCCCCTCACACGAGGAACCGAAGTCCCTCAAGAAGCAAGATGTCGGGCGAACATTTGGTGTGCAGTCCTTGCGGTGTATTGACCCGTTTCCCGTTGGGAAGTGCATTGCGCGTGGGGTCGGCCCGGAGGTGCTGCTGTCGCTCTTGCTTCATTCGTCGCGAGACGAAGCCCTACATTATAGCCAAAAGCCGGATTTTCAAGAGCCAGGGCGTGTTTCAGCCCGCCACGGAGGGCTTCAGGCGATGGCGCAGCTCCAGCCGCCGCGCCTCCAGCGCCTTGTAGCGTTCCAGGGCGGTGGGGTCGCTTCCCACCGCGGCGATCGCCTCGCTTTGAAGCGCCTTGAGCAGGTCGTCGAGCATGAAATCGAGCACGTTGCGCAGTTCCTTGGCGGCACCGGCGGCCTGTTCTCCCTCGGCGTCCGGGATGGAGCCGCCCTCGGGCTCGGTCATGAGCCGTTCGGCCAACGCCTCGAAAGGCTGGCCGCGCAGCCCTTCGCGCAGGGCGGCCCAGGGCTGCACACCGTGCTCGTGGCACTGGCCGTCGAGCCAGGTGAAGAGCTGCCCGTGCTCGCCGGGCAGGTCGCACAGCATGCCGTGCAGTTCGTGCGACAGCGCTTCCCATTCGTGCATGTTCGACATCAGCAGGCGGGCGGCGACGTCGGCGCGTCCGGGTGGTCGCAGCCGGGTCCGGCCGACGCTGCCCGACGCTGCCGGCGCGCGCCGATCGCCCCAGTTGCCGCGGCCGGGCTTGTTGCCCCAGTCGCCGCGGCCCTTGCCGCCCTGGCGCCCGTAGGTGATCGGCGTGCCGTCGTCCTGGTAGCGCATGACCTCTGCCGCGGGCGGCGGCAAGGGGCTGCGCGCCGGTGGCGGCGGCGCGGTGGGCGTCCAGAGCGAGCTCAGGTCCTGGACGCTCAGCTGCACGAGTTCGGCGAGTTCCGTGAGCAATTGGCGCTTGAGCGCGCCGTCGGGCAGGGCGCTCCACAGCGGCTTGGCGTTGGCGGCCATGTGGGCGCGGCCTTCGGCGGTGCCCGGGTCGCAGCCGTCGCGCGCCGCCTCCACCAGGAAGCGGCTGAGCGGCGTCGCCTCGTTCACGAAACGCGCAAAGGCCTCGGCACCGTGCTCGCGGATGAAGCTGTCCGGGTCGTGTTCCGCCGGCAGGAACAGGAACTTGATGCTGCGCACATCGGTGGCGTAGGGCAGGGCGCCGTCGAGCGCCTTGCGCGCGGCCCGGCGCCCGGCGGCGTCGCCGTCGAAGCTGAACACGACCGACTCGGTGAAGCGGAACAGCTTTTGCACGTGCTCGGGGGTGCAGGCGGTGCCCAGCGTGGCGACGGCATTCGGAAAACCGAGCTGCGCCAGCGCGACCACGTCCATGTAGCCCTCGGTGACCAGCGCGTAGCCGCGGTCGCGGAAGGCGGCGCGCGCTTCGTACAGGCCGTAAAGCTCGCGGCCCTTGCTGAAGACGGGCGTCTCCGGAGAGTTGAGGTACTTGGGCTTCTCGTCGCCCAGCACGCGGCCGCCGAAGCCGATGCATTCGCCCTTGACGTTGCGGATCGGGAACATCACGCGGTCGCGGAAGCGGTCGTAGCGTTTTCCATCCCCGTTGTCGTCCGCCTCGCCCACGATCACCAGGCCGCTCTCGGCCAGCAGCGGGTCGTCGTAGTCGGGGAAGACGCTCGCCAGCGAACGCCAGCCCGCCGGCGCATAGCCGATGCCGTACAGCCGCGCGACCTCGCCCGACACGCCGCGACCCTTGAGGTACTCGATGGCGCCCGGCGCCTGGCGCAATTGCTTGCGGTACGCCTCGCCGGCTTTCTCCAGCACCTCGGACAGCGTGGCCTGCTTCTGCCGCTGGCCGGCGGCGCGGGCGCGCTCTTCGGGCGAGGCGTCGTCCTCGGGCACCTGCAGGCCATATTGGCCGGCCAGGTCGTGCACCGCCTCGACGAAGCCCATGCCGGCGTGCTCCATCAGGAAGCCGATGGCGTTGCCGTGCACCCCGCAACCGAAGCAGTGATAGAACTGCTTGGTCGGGCTGACCGAGAACGAGGGCGACTTTTCGCCATGGAACGGGCACAGCCCCATGAAGTTCGCGCCCGCCTTCTTGAGCTGCACGTAGCGCCCGACGATTTCCACGACGTCCGCACGGGCGATCAGTTCCTGGATGAATGAGGGTGGGATGGTCATGGGGGGAGCCCCAAATGATACGCATGCGGCTGAAATGAAACCCACCCCCGATGCGCCTTGCGGCGCCTCCCCCTCAAGGGGGCGCGCCCAGCGGCCTGGCAAAGCCAGTTCCGCGGGCGCCCTGGCATCCGGCCGCGCCGGTTTCATCGGCTGCGGGTGGCGCGCAGCGCAGTGGATGACTGACACTGCGCGGGCATGCGGCGCGGTGATACTGGCCCGTCTCACGCCTCGCACCATGAACGCCCGCCGCCTTCCTCATCTGTCCCCGGTCCTGCAGCATCCGTTCCGATTTCTCTGGTCGGCCGTCAAGAGCTTCAAGGCGAACCAGGGGCTGTTGCTGGCGGGCGCGGTCGCGTACTACGCGCTGCTGTCGATGGTGCCGCTGCTCATCCTCAGCGTGATCGCGCTGTCGCATGTCATCGACCAGGGCGAACTGCTGACCACGGTGGGCCGCTACCTCGAATGGCTGCTGCCGGGGCAGTCGCGGGCCGTGGTCGCCGAACTGCGCAACTTCCTGGCGCACCGCGACGTGCTCGGCCCGGTGCTGCTGGTGACGATGATCTTCTTCAGCTCGCTCGCCTTCACCGTGCTGGAGAGCGCGATGGCCAACATCTTCCACCACCGCAAGGCGGAGCGCTCCCGGCATTTCCTGGTGTCGGCGGTGATGCCCTACCTGTACATCCTGAGCCTGTGCGTCGGGCTGCTGCTGGTCACGCTGGTGTCGGGTGCGCTGCAGCTCATCGGGCAGGAGAGCGTCGACCTGCTGGGCTACAGCTGGTCGCTGTCGGGCGTCTCGGGCGTGCTGCTCTACCTGCTGGGGCTGGGGGGCGAGGTGTTCATGCTGACCTCGCTCTACCTGGTGATGCCGGTGGGGCGGCTGTCGCTGCGGCATGCCCTGCTGGGCGGCATCACCGCCACCGTGCTGTGGGAGGTGACGCGCCGTGTGCTGGTCTGGTATTTCTCGACCCTGTCGCAGGTCAATGTCGTCTACGGCTCCCTCACCACGGCGATTGTGGTGCTGCTGAGCCTGGAGATCGCCGCCACGCTGGTGCTGTTCGGCGCCCAGGTCATCGCGCAGTACGAGCGGCTGGACCGCGAGCAACCGGTCCAGGCGCAATAGAACTTCTTCGCCAGGAACACCGCGGAACCGGCTTCGCCGGGCCGCTGGTGTTGCCCCCGGACGGGGGAGGGCGCAGCCACACGAAGTGGGCAAGCCTTCGGGGGAGAGCCTATTTCGGCGCCAGGCGGATGGCACCGTCCAGGCGAATCACCTCGCCGTTGAGCATGTCGTTCTCGATGATGTGCTTGGCCAGCTTGGCGTAGTCGGCCGGCGTGCCCAGGCGCGAGGGGAAGGGCACGTTGGCGGCCAGCGCGTCCTGCACTTCCTGCGGCATGCCGAAAAGCATGGGCGTGCCGAAGATGCCGGGGGCGATCGTCATGTTGCGGATGCCGCTGCGCGCCAGGTCGCGGGCGATCGGCAGCGTCATGCCGACCACGCCGCCCTTGGAGGCGCTGTACGCCGCCTGGCCGATCTGGCCGTCGTAGGCTGCCACCGAGGCGGTCGAGATCAGCACGCCGCGCTCGCCGGTGGCCTCGGGCTCGTTCTTCGCCATGGCGTCGGCAGCCAGGCGGATCATGTTGAAGCTGCCGATGAGATTGATCGTCACCGTCTTTGTGAAAGCCGCCAGCGCGTGCGGGCCGTTCTTGCCCACGGTCTTCTCGCCGATGGCGATGCCGGCGCAGTTGACCAGGCCGAACAGCTTGCCGAGCTTCAGCGCGGCATCGACCGCCGCCTGGCCGTCCGCTTCCTGCGTGACGTCGCACTTCACGAACACGCCGCCGATGTCGCGCGCGACCGCCTCGCCCTTGTCGGCCTGCATGTCGGCCACCACCACCTTGGCGCCATTGGCCGCGAGCATCCGTGCCGTGCCTTCGCCCAGGCCCGAGGCGGCGCCGGTGACGATGAAAACCTTGCCTTCGATCTGCATGCGTGTGTCTCCTGATTGGGTTGAACGGACGATTATCGAAGAGCCAGACGAAAAAAAGCCCCACCGGGGTGGGGCTTGCGTCGGACCCCGAGGGATCCGAGGAGACAGCAGTGGCTCAGCGCTTGCGCGAAGCGGTCTGGGCGGTGCTCTTGGCAGCGTTCACGGCGGTGGTCTGGACCGCGTTGAAGTTGGCTTCGGCGACGTCGGTGGCTTGCTTGACGGCCTTCTGGACCGACTCGAACGCGTTGTTGGCGGCAGCCACGGCGCTCTTCATCACGGCGACGGCGGTTTCCGAACCGGCCGGAGCGTTCTTGGCAGCGCTGTCGACCAGGCCGACGAACGCCTGCTGGGCTTCGGCAGCCTTGCCTTCGAAGGCCTTCGAGAATTCGGCGCCGGTGCCTTGGGCGATGTCGTACAGGTGACGGCTGTAGGCCGAGGTCTTTTCAGCCAGGGGCTGGAACAGGCTGGCTTGCAGGGCGAGCAGTTCCTGGGCGTCCTTGACGCTCAGCATGGCTTGCGTGGTGCTGGCGGCTTCGCTCAGGGCGGCCTTGGAGGCGGTCACGTTCAGTTCGACGAGCTTCTCTACGCCTTCGAACGCCTTGGTGGTCAGGCCGAACAGGGTTTCGAGGTTTGCTTTTTGAGCGGCGAGGATTTGGTCAGCGGTCAGTGCCATGGTGGTAACTCCAAGAGGGTTTGAGAAATGGATCACGTTCGCTGCGCCTGTCTCGTCTATGTTGCGGTGCAGCATGAGTCGAAGTATA
>CALRYR010000057.1:0-12916 GCA_943372425.1 Variovorax sp. YR752
CCGGCGGCACGCACCTTCTGTGGGTCGTCGGTCTTGAGTTCGTTCATCACGGCCGCGGTGCGCGCCAGCACGCGCGACACGCCGCTCTCGCCCACGAACATGTGGTGCGCTTCTTCGGTCAGCATGAACTTGGTCGTGCGCGCCAGCGGATCGAACGCGCTCTCGGCCAATGCCGACAGCTGGAACTTGCCATCGCGGTCGGTGAAGTAGGTGAACATGAAGAAGGCCAGCCAGTCGGGCGTCTTCTCGTTGAACGCACCCAGGATGCGCGGGTTGTCCACATCGCCCGAGGTGCGCTGCAGCAGTGCGTCGGCTTCTTCACGGCCGTCGCGTCCGAAGTGCTTGTGCAGCAGGTAGACCATCGCCCACAGGTGGCGGCCCTCCTCCACGTTGATCTGGTACAGGTTGCGCAGGTCGTACATGCTGGGCGCGGTCAGGCCCAGGTGGCGCTGCTGCTCGACCGAGGCCGGTTCGGTGTCGCCCTGCGTCACGATGATGCGGCGCAGGTTGGCGCGGTGTTCGCCGGGCACGTCCTGCCAGGCCTTCTCACCCTTGTGGTCGCCGAAGTGGATCTCGCGATTCGCATCGCCCGGATTCAGGAAGATGCCCCAGCGGTAGTCGCGCATCTTCACGTGGCCGAACTGGGCCCAGCCCTGTGGATCGACGCTGACCGCGGTGCGCAGGTAGACGTCGTAGGCGGTCGAACCGTCGGGACCGACGTCGTCCCACCAGTTCACGAAATTCGGCTGCCACCCTTCGAGCGCGCGCTGCAGGGTGCGGTCTTCGCTGAGGTTGACGTTGTTCGGGATCTTGTCGCTGTAGTTGACGGTGCTCATGGCGTTTCCTTGCGAGTTCGGGACGTGGGGGTCAGACGCGATTCATGTCGAAGCCGGCTTTCTCGCCGGTGCCGTAGACCTTCAGTGCGCCCTTGGCACCGACCGCGTTCGGGCGGTTGAAGATCCAGTTCTGCCAGGCGGTGAGCCGGCCGAAGATGCGGGTGTTCATGTTTTCCTTGCTGGCGAAGCGCAGGTTGGCTTCGAGGCCGGTCAGCGCATCGGGCGACATCGCGGTGCGCTCTTCGATGGCCATGCGCAGTTCGTCGTCCCAGTCGATGTCGTCGGGTGCTGCGGTCACCAGACCGAGCGCCAGCGCCGCATCGGCGTCGAGCGCCTGGCCGACGGCCACGCGCGCGGCCTCGAGCGGCGCGAACTCTTCATAGAAGCGGCGTTGCAGGCGGCTCTGGTCGTTCACCAGCGGATAGAAGCCGAAGTTGAACTCGTTGAGCGTGAGCTTGGGCGCACGCTCCGCGTCGTCGGGCAGCGCGAGCATGTACGTGCGGTCGGCTGCAAAGGCGATCTCCGCCAGCGTGCCGGCGAAGGCGGAGCCCGGCTCGACCAGCGCGAACAGGCTGCGCGACGAGACGTCCAGCCGCGCCAGCGTGCGGCGCAGCGCGCCGATGGTCTCGCGCACCAACCAGTGCTCCTGATGCGCGAGCATCAGCGCGTCGTTGGCCAGCACGGCTTGCGCGTCGCCTTCGGTCTTCAGCAGCCAGGTGCCGATGTCCAGTTCGTTGGTGCGCAGGTTCAGGATGGCGTCGTCCAGTTGGCGGCACATCGCGAGGGGCCACCAAGCCGCACCCGCAGCCTCGATGCCCGCGATGTCGGTCGGCTGCGCGCCTGTGGGCGCCTTGACGGTGAGCGTCGCGGTACGGCGGCTGCGGTCGATGTCGACCTGCACATGCGCATAGCGCAGGGTGTCGGCCCCGTCTTCGCGCTCGATGCGCGCCAGCGTTACGCCCTTCGCGCCCTTGCCAGGTCGCAGGCTGCCCTCCGCCAGCTTGGCCGCACGCTCCTGCACGGTGGCGGCGAACTGGGCCGGCTTGGCGATCGCGTCGACCAGGCGCCAGTCGACCGCGCGCTGGCCGCGCACGCCTTCGACGCTGGTGCAGAAGATGTCGGCCAGGTCATGCCGCACATGGCGCTTGTCGGTCACGCGGGTCAGGCCACCGGTGCCCGGCAGCACGCCCAGCAGCGGCACTTCGGGCAGCGAGACGGCGGAAGAACGGTCGTCGACCAGCACGATCTCGTCGCAGGCCAGCGCCAGCTCGTAGCCGCCACCGGCGCAGGCGCCGTTGACCGCGGCCAGGAACTTCAGGCCCGAATGCTTCGAGCTGTCTTCGATGCCGTTGCGCGTCTCGTTGGTGAACTTGCAGAAATTGACCTTCCAGGCATGGCTGGAGACACCCAGCATGAAGATGTTGGCGCCGGAGCAGAAGATGCGGTCCTTGCCGCTGGTCACGATGACGGACTGGACTTCCGGATGCTCGAAGCGCACGCGGTTCAGCGCATCGTTGAGCTCGATGTCGACCCCGAGGTCGTAGCTGTTGAGCTTGAGCTTGTAGCCCGGGCGAATGCCGCCGTCCTCCGCGATGTCGAGCGTGAGCCGCGCGACCGCGCCCTCGACGGCAAGTTGCCAGTGCCGGTACTGGGCCGGCTCGGTACGGTAGTCAACGCGGGGCGCCTGGGCGGCTGTGTCGGTCATGGATGGTCTCCGTGGGCAGAACAGACAAGAAACATAATGCATTTCTTGCGGTTGGTGCATGCATGATCGTGCATGTAAATCGGCAAGTCAATGCCTGTTGCACTTTTCTGCAGTTCCGGAAAAACCCGCGGCCGGTGCGTCGGCGGCCGCGCTTGTCAGGCGGCGGCGACCATCGCCGCGCGCACGGCGGCGCGCAGCGCATCGAAGCTCTGCGCCAGCGTCTGCCCGCCGGTGTCGACCGACAGGTCGGCCTTCGAATAGAAGGCGGCGCGCCCGTCGAGGATGCGGTGCAGGTCTTCCATCGCCTCCTTGCTCGCAGCGATGGGGCGGATGTCGCCCTGGGCCACGACGCGCCCCATGTGCTCCTCCGGCGTCGCGCGCAGCCAGACGGTGGTGCAGTGCGCCAGCAACTCGTTGAAGGTGGCCGGGTCCGACACGATGCCGCCCGGCGTCGCGATCACCACTTCGCTGTGGATCTGCACCGTTTCCTCCAGCGCCCGTCGCTCGTAGCGCCGATAGGCGTTGGTGCCATAGAGGTCGTGGATCTCGCGCACGCTGCAGCCGGCGAGCTTCTCGATCTCGCGGCTCAGCTCGATGAAGGGGACGTCGAGGTCCTGCGCCAGCATCGGGCCCAGGGTCGACTTGCCCGCGCCGCGCAGGCCGATCAGCGCGATGCGGCGGTGCCGCGCCGCATCCCCGCGACCGCTGCCCAGCAGCTCGCCCAGCGCGATGCGCGCCCGGCGCAGGTCGGCTTCGCTGCGGTGCTCCAGCAGTTCGCGGATCAGCAGCCATTCGGGCGAACTGGTGGTGACGTCGCCCACCAGCTCGGCGAGCGAGCAGTGCAAGGCCTGCGCGACCTGTTGCAGCACCAGGATCGAGGCGTTGCCCGTGCCGTACTCGAGGTTCGCCAGATGGCGCTCCGACACGTCGGCCGCCTGCGCCACCGCCTTGCGGGTCAGGCCCCGCTGCGCGCGCAGGCTGCGAACGCGTTCGCCCAGCACCGCAAGCAGCGGATGGCGCGGCGCTTCGCCCATGGCTGTATCGATCACACCCGCCATGGCGACGCCCCGCCCTGCTTCCTCAGTCATGGAACTCCTCATTCGATGCCTCGATTTTGCGCGCTCAGGGTAAACGCGATACATGCATTATGTTGCTTGACATGATGCATTTTGCTGCTTATTGTTTGACCGAACGCAAGATACTGCAGGCAGCCCGAAGCTGCAACTGCACCCCACCGAAACCCGGCCCGCCAGGAAGACATGTCCAAGCAAGCATTCCATCAATTGATCGCGGAACTGAGCGCGCAGATCGCGGGCCAGCCGCTGGACGACACGCTCGACCGCTGGCTGAACGCGGAACACGGCGCGAATTCCCCGACCTATGCACGCCTCAAGGCCGCCTGCATCGAGGGCGTGGCCGAGGGCTGGCTCTGCGAGCGCGAAGGTGGCGGCATCCGCTATGGGCGCCCCTTCAAACCCGAGGACGCGCTGCACCGCTTCTCGGTGGACGTGGTCGACATGGCCGACCTCGCCGGCCCACACCACACGCATCCCAACGGCGAGATCGACCTGATCATGCCGATCGAGGGCGACGCGACCTTCGACGGCCGTCCGGCCGGCTGGTGCGTGTACCCACCGGGCAGCGCCCACCACCCGACCGTCGGCAACGGCCGCGCGCTCGTCCTCTACCTGCTGCCCGAAGGGCAGATCCAGTTCACCAAAGTTTGACGCCATGACCGAGCTTCTCCCCAACCACGTCGGCGGTCGCTGGCAAACCGGCAACGGCGCCGGCGTGCCGCTGTTCGACCCCGTGCTCGGCACCGAACTGGCACGCGTCGACGCGACCGGGCTCGACCTGCCGGCGGCCTTCGGCTTTGCGCGCGACGTCGGCGGCGCCGCGTTGCGCGCGCTGAGCTATCGCCAGCGCGCCGGGCTGCTTGCCGCCGTCGTCAAGGTGCTGCAGACGCACCGCGACAGCTACTACGAGATCGCCACGGCCAACTCGGGCACCGTGAAGAACGACTCGGCCGTCGACATCGACGGCGCGATCTTCACGCTGGGCCAGTACGCCAAGTGGGGCGACGCGCTGGGCGACGTGCACGCGCTGCGCGACGGCGACGCGGTGAAGCTGGGCAAGGAGCCCGTCTTCCTCTCGCAGCACCTGCAGGTCCCCACGCGCGGCGTCGCGCTCTTCATCAACGCCTTCAACTTCCCGGCCTGGGGGCTTTGGGAAAAAGCGGCCCCGGCCCTGCTGTCGGGCGTGCCCGTCATCGTCAAGCCCGGCACATCGACCGCCTGGCTCACGCAGCGCATGGTGCGCGACGTGGTCGATGCCGGCGTGCTGCCGGCCGGCGCGCTGTCGGTGATCTGCGGCAGCTCGAACGGGCTGATGGATCAGCTGCAGCCTTTCGACGTCGTCTCCTTCACCGGCTCGGCCGAGACCGGCGCGCTGATCCGATCGCATGCGGCCGTGGCGCATCGCTCGGTGCGGGTCAACATCGAGGCGGACAGCCTCAACTCGGCGCTGCTGCTGCCCGACGCCACGCCGGGCACCGACGCCTTCAACCTGCTGGTGCGCGAGGTCGTGCGCGAGATGACCGTCAAGAGCGGCCAGAAATGCACCGCGATCCGCCGCATCCTCGTGCCGGCGACCGTCTACGACGCGGCGGCGGAGGCCATCGGCGCCAAGCTGCGCGGCGTGACGGTCGGCAACCCGCGCAACGAGGGCGTGCGCATGGGCTCGCTGGTGAGTCGCGCACAACTGAACGCGGTGCGCGACGGTCTCGCGACGCTGCAGCGGCAGACCGTCGTGCTGCACGACGGCAGCGCACAAGCACTGGTCGACGCCGACCCCGCCATCGCCGCCTGCATCGGCCCGGTGCTGCTGGGCGCGAAGGATGCCGACGCAGCCGACAGCGTGCACGACGTCGAGGTCTTCGGCCCCGTCGCCACCTTGCTCGCCTACCGCGACGTCGACCATGCGATCGCGCTGGCGCACCGCGGCCAGGGCTCGCTGGTCACCTCGCTCTACGGCAGCGACGACGCAGCACTGGCGCGCACCGCCGTGCAGCTCGCAGCCAGCCACGGCCGCGTGCACGTGATCACGCCCGACGTGGCGCAGACCCACACCGGCCACGGCAACGTGATGCCGATGTCGCTGCATGGCGGCCCGGGGCGCGCCGGCGGCGGCGCGGAACTCGGCGGCCTGCGGGCGCTGGACTTCTACCACCGCCGAAGCGCGATACAGGCCAGTCCGGCGGTGCTCGCCGGGCTCGGCCTGAGCTAGCCCTCCGCGCACGAAACACACAAGAGCGCACCACCGCGCCGATGACACCAGGAGACACACGATGAGCTTGCCCACCGACTTCAACTTCGCCGAACACCTGTTCGCGCTCAACCGCGAGCGGCCGGCCAAGCTCGCCTACATCGACGACCGCGGCACGCTCAGCTATGGCGCCCTGGAAGACCGCGCCCGTCGCCTCGCCGCAGCCCTGCAGTCGGCGGGCGTCCAGCGCGAAGAACGCGTGCTGCTGCTGCAGCTCGACAGCCATGACTGGCCGGCGAGCTTCCTGGGATGCCTCTACGCCGGCGTGGTGCCCGTCGCGGTCAACACGCTGCTCACGGCGGACGACTATGCCTACATGCTCGAACACAGCGGCGCCGTCGCTGCGCTGGTGTCGGGCGCGCTGCTCCCGGTGCTGCATGACGCCATGTCGAAGGCGCCGCATGCGCTGCGCCAGCTCTTCGTCTCGCAGCCCACCGCCGCGCTGCCCAACAGCGCCAGCGACCTCGACGCCGTCATCGGGGCGCATCCGCCGCTGGCCAGGCCGGCACCGACCGGCCCGCAGGACCACGCCTTCTGGCTCTACTCGTCGGGCTCGACCGGCCGGCCCAAGGGCACGGTCCACACGCACGGCAACCCGTGGTGGACCGCCGAGCTCTACGGCAAGCCGGTGCTCGGCCTCACCGAAGACGACGTCTGCTTCTCCGCGGCGAAGCTGTACTTCGCCTACGGACTGGGCAACGGGCTGACCTTCCCGCTGTCGGTCGGCGCGACCGTGGTGTTGATGGCCGAGCGCCCGACGCCCGATGCGACCTTCAAACGCTGGACCGGCACGGGCTTGCCGGCGGAAGCGTCGGGCGTGAAGCCCACGGTCTTCTTCGGCGCGCCCACCGGCTTCGCTGGCATGCTGGCGTCGGCCGCCCTGCCCGCGCGCGACAGCGTGGCGCTGCGCATGTGCTCGTCCGCAGGCGAGGCCCTGCCGGGCGAGATCGCCCAGCGCTTCAAGGCGCACTTCGGCTGCGAGATCATCGACGGCATCGGCTCCACCGAGATGCTGCACATCTTCCTCTCCAACCGGCCCGGCGACATCCGCTACGGCACCACCGGCCGGCCCGTGGCCGGGTACGAGATCGAGCTGCGCGGCGAGGACGGCCGGCCGGTCGCCGACGGCGAAGTCGGCGACCTCTACATCAAGGGCCCGAGCAGCGCGCTCATGTACTGGGGCAACCCGGAGAAGAGCCGCCAGACCTTCCGCGACGGCTGGACGCAGAGCGGCGACAAGTACTCGCGCGACGCCGACGGCTACTACACCTATGCCGGCCGCAGCGACGACATGCTGAAGGTCAGCGGCATCTATGTCTCGCCCTTCGAGGTCGAGGCCACGCTGATGCGGCACCCGGCGGTGCTCGAGGCCGCCGTCATCGGCAAGCAGGACAGCGACGGCCTGACCAAGACCAAGGCCTTCGTGGTGCTGAAGTCGAACCAGTCGTGCAGCGCCGAAGACCTGAAGGTCTTCGTGAAGGAGCACCTGGCCGCCTACAAGTACCCCCGCTTCATCGAGTTCGTCGACGAACTGCCCAAGACGGCGACCGGCAAGATCCAGCGCTTCCGGCTGCGCGAGCAGGAGCAGCACGCGTGAGCGGCGAGACGCCATGGGCCGCCATCCGCTGGCGGGAGCGGGAGGTGCGCGTCGAGTACGTGCGCATCGCGGCCGAGCGCGCGGATGCGCCGCTCGTCGTGTTCCTGCACGAAGGCCTGGGTTCGGTCGCGATGTGGAAGGACTTCCCGGAGCGGCTGTGCCAAGCCGGTGGCTTCCGCGGGCTGGTCTTCTCGCGACCCGGCTACGGTCGCTCCACGCCACGTGACGCCGATGAAGTCTGGGACGTCGACTTCATGCATCGCCAGGCGCACGAGGTGCTGCCGCCGCTGTTCGACGCGCTGGGCATCGACGAGCCGCCCTGGCTGTTCGGCCACAGCGATGGCGGATCGATCGCCCTGCTGTACGCGGCGCGTTTTCCGCAGCGCGTGGCCGGCCTGGTGGTGCTGGCGCCGCACATCCTGGTGGAGGACGTCACGGTCGAGAACATCGAGCAGGCGCGCATCGCCTATCTGCACACCGACCTGCCGCAGAAGCTCGGCCGCTACCACGACGACCCCGACTCCGCCTTCTGGGGCTGGAACCGCATCTGGCTGCATCCGCCCTTCCGCCAATGGAACATCGAGCACGAACTCGACGGCATCGCCTGCCCGGTGCTGGCCATCCAGGGCGTGGACGACGAGTACGGCACCCTGCAGCAGATCCGCGGCATCGCATCGCGGGTCGACAACACCCAACTCCTCGAATTGCCCGACTGCGGCCACTCCCCTCATCGGGACCGGCCGGAGCAGGTGATAGACGCTACTGTTTCGTTCATCAATCAATGGAGACAACCATGAGCCAGAAGAACCTTCGTACCGCGCTGACCGCGCTCACCCTCGCCTGCATCGCCACGCTCGGCCATGCCCAGCAGGGCAAGCTGAAGGTCGGCCTGATGCTGCCCTACAGCGGCACCTACACCGCGCTGGGTGTGGCCATCGAGAACGGCTTCAAGCTGCGCGTCGAGGAGCAAGGCGGCAAGCTCGGCGGCCGCGAGATCGAGTACGTGAAGGTCGACGACGAGTCCGACCCGTCCAAGGCGACCGACAACGTCAACAAGCTCATCAAGCGCGACAACGTCGACGTCATCGTCGGCACCGTGCACTCCGGCGTGGCCATGGCGATGGCCAAGGCGGCGAAGGAAAGCGGCACCACGCTGATCGTGCCCAACGCCGGCGCCGACGCCGTGACCGGGCCGATGTGCGCGCCGAACATCTTCCGCAGCTCCTTCTCCAACTGGCAGCCGGCCTACGCCATGGGCGAAGTCGCGGCCAAGCAGGAAAAGAAGAAGAAGGCGATCACGATCACCTGGAAGTACGCGGCCGGCGACGAGTCGACCAATGGCTTCAAGGAAGGCTTCGAGAAGGCCGGCGGCCAGGTCGTGAAGCAGCTCACCGTGCCCTTCCCCAACGTCGAGTTCCAGGCACTGCTGACCGAGATCGCCGCGGCCAAGCCCGATGCGGTGTATGCCTTCTTTGCCGGCGGCGGCGCGGTGAAGTTCGTCAAGGACTATGCGGCCGCGGGCCTCAACAAGACCATCCCGCTGTACGGCCCCGGCTTCCTGACCGACGGCACGCTCGACGCGCAAGGCGACACCGCGCAGGGCATGCTGACCACGCTGCACTACGCCGACGGCCTGAACACGCCGCGCGACAACAGCTTCCGCACCGCCTATGCCAAGGCCTTCAAGCTGCAGCCCGACGTGTATGCGGTGCAGGGTTACGACGCGGCGCAGATCCTGGCCATCGGGCTGGATGCCACCAAGGGCGACATCTCGAAGAAGGCTGAGTTCGCGGCCGCGGTCGAGAAGGCGAAGATCGACAGCCCGCGCGGCACCTTCTCGGTGGGCAAGTCGCACAACCCGGTGCAGGACATCTACCTGCGCAAGGTCGACGGCAAGGAAAACAAGATGGTGAGCATCGCCATCAAGGGCCTGGCCGACCCGGCACGCGGCTGCAGGATGTAAGCACACCCCCAGGCTGCGCGCACTTCGTGTCGCTACGCCCACCCCCTTGCAGGGGGCAATGCCAGCGGCCCGGCAAAGCCGGTTCCGCGGCATTTCACGAACATACCAAGTGACAGGCCTCCTATGGATATTGGAACTTTTTTGGTTCAGTGCCTGAACGCGGTCCAGTACGGCTTGCTGCTGTTCCTGGTCGCCTCGGGCCTCACGCTGATCTTCGGGATCATGGGCGTGATCAACCTGGCCCACGGCAGCTTCTACATGCTGGGCGCCTACATGGCGTTCGCGCTGTCGCCGCTCTTCGGCGACCAGTTCATCGTGATGCTGGTCGCGGGCGTGGTGCTCGCGGCCGTCTTCGGCTACCTGCTCGAATGGGCCTTCTTCAGCTACCTCTACCAGCGCGACCACCTGCAGCAGGTGCTGATGACCTACGGCCTGATCCTGGTCTTCGAGGAACTGCGCTCGATCCTCGTGGGCAACGACGTGCATGGCGTGAAGGTGCCGGCGTGGCTCGACGGGAGCTTCGCGCTCGGCGACCTCATGAGCTATCCGTGGTACCGGCTCTTCGCGTCGGCCGCCTGCATCGTGCTGGCCGTGGGCCTGTACCTGGTGGTGAACCGCACGCGCCTGGGCATGATGATCCGCGCCGGCGCGAGCAACCGCGACATGGTGCGCGGGCTGGGCATCGACATCCGTCGGCTCTACCGCATCGTGTTCGCGGCCGGCGTGGCGCTGGCGGCCCTGGCCGGCATGATCGCCGCGCCGATGTCGTCGGTGTATCCGAACATGGGCGCGAGCGTGCTGATCATCTGCTTCGTGGTGGTGGTGATCGGCGGCATCGGCTCCATCACCGGCGCATTGGTCGCGTCGCTGCTGGTCGGCTTCGTCGACACCTTCGGCAAGGTCTTCTTCGCCGAACTGAGCGGCATGGGCGTCTACGTGCTGATGGCCATTGTGCTCATCTGGCGCCCCGAAGGACTGATGGGACGGCGTGCCTGACATGAAGAATTTCTCTGCCTGGATTCCCCTGCTCTGCGCCGTGTTGCTGGCGGCGGCCGGGCCGCTGCTGGGGCCATATGCGTCCGACCTCGTCGTCAAGGTGATGATCCTGTCGATCTTCGCGCTGAGCCTTGAACTGCTGGTCGGCATGACTGGACTGGTGAGCCTCGGCCATGCGGCCTTCTACGGCATCGGCGCCTATGCGACGGTGCTGGGCTCCGGCGCCGAGGGCGGCTCGATCGCCTGGCTGCTGCCGCTGGCGATGGGCAGCGCGGCGCTGTACGCGCTGGTCGTCGGCGCACTCAGCCTGCGCACGCGCGGCGTGTACTTCATCATGGTCACGCTGGCCTTCGCGCAGATGGCCTACTTCATCTTCCACGACACCAAGGTCGGCGGCGGCAGCGACGGCATCTACCTGTACGTGCGGCCCGCGCTGGGCGCTCTCGACATGGAGAACCGCTGGGTGCAGTTCTATGTCGTGCTGGCGGCGCTGGCCGGCACCTACGGCCTGCTCGCGCTGATCCGCCGCTCGCGCTTCGGCGCGGCCTTGGCGGGCATCCGCGTGAACGAGCAGCGCATGCGCGCGGCCGGCTTTGCGGTCTACGGCTACAAGCTCGCCGCCTTCGTGCTGGCCGGCGCACTGGCAGGCCTGGCCGGCTTCCTGGTTGCCGCGCGCGACGGCGTGGTCAACCCCGAACTGCTGGCATGGCACAACTCGGGCGAGGTGCTGCTGATGATCATCCTCGGCGGCCTCGGCCACCTGCGCGGCGCAGTGATCGGTGCCGTCGCCTTCACCGTGCTCAAGGAAGTGCTCGGCACGCATGCGCTGGTGGGGCCGCTGGCCGACCACTGGCAGCTCACGCTCGGCATCGCGATCATCGTGTTCGTGGCGCTGCTGCCCAAGGGGCTGATCGGACTGGCGGCACGCATCTCGCCGAGCCCGCTGCCGAAGGCGGTGGCCCCATGAGCGCCCCCCTCATGGCAGTGCAGGGCCTGACCCGCCGCTTCGGCGGGCTGGTGGCCGTCAACGCGGTGACGCTCGACCTCCATCTTGGCGAAGTGCACGCGGTGATCGGCACCAACGGCGCCGGCAAGTCGACGCTGATCAACATGCTGTCCGGCGAGATCGAGGCGTCCGAAGGCCGCATCGCGCTGGCCGGCGAGGACATCACGACCCGTGCGCAATCGCGCCGCGCCCGCGACGGCGTGGGCCGCAGCTACCAACGCACGACGATCTTCCCCGAGTTCACGGTGCACGAGAACTGCCGCCTGGCGGCGCAGGCCGCGACGCCGCGACCCTGGGCGATCTGGCAGGCCTCGGGCCGCTGCGCGGCCAGCAACGCGGCGGCCGACGAGGCGCTGCGTGCCGCGGGGCTCGAGGCCGAGGCGCACCGCATCGCCGGGACGATGAGCCATGGCGCCAAGCGGCAGCTCGAGGTGGCGATGTGCCTCGCGACGAGGCCGCGCGTGCTGCTGCTCGACGAACCGCTCGCAGGCATGGGCGCGGAAGAGACCGACCGCATGCTGGCCCTGCTCACGCGCCTGAAGGCGTCGCACGCGATCCTGCTGGTCGAGCACGACATGGACGCGGTCTTCCGTATCGCCGACCGCATCACCGTGATGGTCAACGGCGCGGTCATCGCCAGCGGCGACCCCGCCATGATCCGGCAGGACCCCACCGTGCGCGAGGCCTATCTGGGCGACGAGGGAGGCCACTGACATGCTGCGAATCGAAGCCGTCCACACCTACTACGGCGACAGCCACATCCTGCGCGGCGTCGATGCCCTCCACCCCACCGCCACGTCGCTTGGCCTGCTCGGCCGCAACGGCATGGGCAAGACCACGCTGATCCGCACGCTGATGGGCTACGTGCGACCGGCCTCCGGCCGCGTGCTGCTCGACGGCCGCGACGTGACCGGCTGGGCACCCGAGAAGATGGCCCGACAGGGCATCGGGTACGTGCCCGAAGGCCGCGGCATCTTTCCCAACCTGTCGGTGCGCGAGAACCTCCTGATGAGCGAGCGCGCCGGGCTCGACGGCCGCCGCGCCTGGACCTTCGACCGCGTGATGGCGACCTTCCCGCGGCTCACCGAACGGCTCTCGCACGGCGGCCAGCAACTGTCGGGCGGCGAACAGCAGATGCTGTCGATCGGCCGGGCCCTGATGACCAACCCGCGCCTGCTCATCCTCGACGAAGCGACCGAGGGCCTGGCGCCGCTGATCGTCGCGGAGATCTGGCGCGTGATCGCGGACATCCGCAGCACCGGCATCGCCACGCTGATCGTCGACCGCGACTGGCGCAAGGTGCTGGCCAACACGGACCATGCGGTGGTGATGGAGAAGGGCCGCATCGTGCTGGCGGCCGAGTCGGCGTCGCTGGCAGCGGACCCGACCGCGCTGTCTAACTGGCTGGGCGTCTGACGCTGCATCGCCCTCGTCTCGCGTGCCGTCAATCGGCGTGCAACTCGACGATCAGGTTGCGCAGCCACTGGTT
>CALRYR010000058.1:0-12514 GCA_943372425.1 Variovorax sp. YR752
ACGAGGTGCTCATCGACGGGCGCTGGCAGACTCCCGATTTCACAAGGTAAAATCGCAGCCCGGACATCACCGCGTTGCGCCCATGAGAAAACCACAATCAGACGTCCCTGCCACGCCGGTCATCCAGGTCATCGAGCGCATGTTCTCGCTGATCGACGTGCTGGCCTCGCGGGAGGAAGCGATCTCCCTCAAGGAGATCAGCGAGAAGACCGGGCTGCACCCGTCCACCACGCACCGGATCCTCAACGACCTCGCGGTCGGCCGCTTCGTCGACCGGCCGGAAGCTGGCAGCTACCGGCTGGGCATGCGGCTGCTGGAGCTGGGCAACCTCGTGAAGGGCAGGCTGAACGTGCGCGACGCCGCGCTGACGCCGATGCGCGAGCTGCACAAGCTGACGCAGCAGCCGGTGAACCTCAGCATGCGCCAGGGCGACGAGATCGTCTACATCGAGCGCGCCTACAGCGAACGCTCGGGCATGCAGGTGGTGCGCGCCATCGGCGGGCGGGCGCCCCTGCACCTCACGTCCACTGGCAAGCTCTTCCTGGCCGCCGATGACCCGCAGCGCGTGCGCAGCTATGCCACCCGCACCGGCCTCGCCGGCCACACGCGCAACAGCATCACGCAGTTGCCGATGCTGGAGCGCGAGCTTTCGAAGGCGCGCCAGTACGGCATCGCGCGGGACAACGAGGAACTGGAACTGGGGGTGCGCTGCATGGCGGCCGGCATCTACGACGACCAGAGCAAGCTGGTGGCGGGCCTGTCGATCTCTGCGCCGGCCGATCGGCTGGACGAAGGCTGGCTGCCCAAGCTTCAGGCCACGGCCAGCGAGATTTCCAGCGCGTTGGGATACAACCAGAGCGCTCCAGCCGCCGGCTGAAGCGCGACCGCCGAGGTCAGTCGCCTGCGGCGTGCTGCGAGGCGGCCTGCAGCGTCGGCGACATCAGGTGCGATGCCTCGACCCAGCGGCGCACGCGCTCGGCATCCGCGATGCGGCTGAACTTGCCGGCGGAATCCAGGAACACCATGATCACCTTGCGGCCCGCGATGCGGGCCTGCATCACCAGGCACTGACCGGCTTCGGAGATGTAGCCGGTCTTCTGCAGGCCGATCTGCCAGTCCGGGCTCTTCACGAGGCGGTTGGTGGTGTTGTACTGCAGCACCCGGTTGCCGACCTCGACCTGGTAGGCCGGCGACGTCGAAAGTTCACGCACGGTCGCGTTGCCCGAAGCGGCATTCACCAGCAGGGCCAGATCCTGCGCGCTGGACTGGTTGTGGCTCGACAGGCCGGTGGGCTCGACGTAGCGCGTGTCCTTCATGCCGAGCAGCTTGGCCTTGGCGTTCATCATGCTGACAAAGGTGGCCAGCCCGCCGGGGAAGGTGCGGCCCAGGGCATGGGCGGCGCGGTTCTCGCTCGACATCAGGGCGAGGTGGAGCAGTTCACCGCGCGACAGCGTGGCACCGATGCGCAGGCGCGAGCTGCTGCCCTTCTCGGTGTCGACGTCGTCCTGGGTGATGGTCAGCAGTTCGTCCATCGGCAGCTGCGCTTCGCTGATCAGCAGGCCGGTCATCAGCTTGGTGAGCGACGCGATCGGCAACACGGCGTGGTCGTTCTTGCTGAACAGCACTTCGCGCGTGTCCTGGTCGATGACCAAAGCGGCGCTGGACTTCAGGTCGAGGGCGTCATCGGTGCTGTGCAGGCCGGCCATCTGTCCATAGGACAGTCGAGCGGGCTGCTCCACACGGACGACGGAACGGCGCTGCACGGCAACGACGGTCTTGCCACCGCTCTTGCGGATGGTGGCGACGACGTTCCTGCCACCACGCACGCTTTTCTCGGTCTTGTCCGCCTTGGAGGCGCGCTGCGCGACCGGCGCGGTCTTGCGCTTGGCATTCGCAGCAGGCTGACTCTTCTTGGCCGCGACGGGCCGCTTGGCCTCGACAGCATGGGCGGTCGGGGCAATGAAAGCCACGGCGCAAAGCGTTGCGGCGATCAGACGGAGAGCTTGGCGGACGCGCTGGGGCGAAACTCGGTAAGGACGGGCCTCGGGCATTCAGTACTCTCCAGCGGCATAAAAGGTGTCCGCAGTGTATCGAAATCAAAAAAAGCACGCAATAACAGTTACTTGCGCGCCTTTCTTCATTCGAAGCAAAAAGGATCGCCCGAAACTAGCCTTGTGCGGCCACTCTCTCAGCTTGGCTCTGTAACTTGTTGAGCGCACTCAAATAAGCTTTGGCAGATGCCACCACGATGTCAGGGTCGGCACCGACCCCATTCACGATGCGGCCGGCATTCTGCAAGCGTACCGTAACCTCGCCTTGACTTTCGGTCGATCCGCTGATTGCATTGACCGAATAGAGCACCATTTCGGCCCCACTTCGCACGTGAGACTCGATCGCCTTCAGCGAAGCGTCCACCGGACCGTTGCCATCCGACTCGCCGGTGACCTCCTTGCCCTGCACGGTGAACACGACACGGGCCTGGGGCCGCTCGCCGGTTTCGCTGTGCTGCGCCAAGGATACAAATCCAAACAGATCACCAACGTTCGCACCCTCCTCGTCGCTGACAAGCGCCAGGATGTCCTCGTCGAAAATCTCGCTCTTTCTGTCTGCGAGCTCCTTGAAGCGGGCAAAGGCGGTGTTGATGTCCGCTTCGCTCTGCATGCTGACGCCCAGTTCAATCAGACGCTGCTTGAAGGCGTTGCGGCCACTCAGCTTGCCCAGCACGATCTTGTTGTTGGCCCAGCCCACGTCCTCGGCCCGCATGATCTCGTAGGTGTCGCGCGCCTTAAGCACACCGTCCTGGTGAATGCCGGAGGCGTGTGCGAAGGCATTGGCGCCGACCACAGCCTTGTTCGGCTGCACCACGAAGCCGGTGGTCTGGCTGACCATGCGGCTGGCGGCCAGGATGTGCTGCGTGTCGATGCCGAGGTCGAGCCCGAAGTAGTCCCTGCGGGTCTTCACGGCCATCACGACTTCTTCGAGCGAGCAGTTGCCGGCACGCTCGCCCAGGCCATTGATCGTGCATTCGACCTGCCGCGCGCCGCCGATCTTCACACCCGCGAGCGAGTTGGCCACGGCCATGCCCAGGTCGTTGTGGCAATGCACCGACCAGATGGCCTTGTCGCTGTTCGGAATGCGTTCGCGCAGCGTCTTGATGAAGGTGCCGTACAACTCGGGGATGGCGTAGCCCACCGTGTCGGGCACGTTGATGGTGGTGGCGCCTTCGGCGATCACGGCCTCGAGCACGCGGCACAGGAAGTCCATGTCGCTGCGGTAGCCGTCCTCGGGGCTGAACTCGACATCGGCCACCTGGTTGCGCGCGAAGCGCACCGCCAGCTTCGCCTGCTCGAACACCTCGTCGGGCGACATGCGCAGCTTCTTCTCCATGTGCAGCGGCGACGTCGCGATGAAGGTGTGGATGCGACCGCTGGCCGCGCCCTTGAGCGCCTCGGCCGCCCGCGAGATGTCGCGGTCGTTGGCGCGCGACAGGCCGCAGATGGTCGAGTCCTTGATGGTGTTCGCGATCAGCTTCACGGCCTCGAAATCGCCGTTGGAGCTTGCAGGAAAACCGGCCTCGATCACATCGACCCGCAGCCGCTCCAGCTGCTTGGCGATGCGCAGCTTCTCGTCCTTGGTCATGGACGCGCCGGGCGACTGCTCGCCATCGCGCAAGGTGGTGTCGAAAATGATCAGCTTGTCGGTCATCGTGAGGTCCTTGTCTTCCTTGTGCGGCGGCTCAGGCCGCAACGGTGTCGGATTGTGCGCTGGATGCGTTGCGCGCCCGGGCACGCGCCAGGCCCGAGATGATCGCCTTGAGCGAGGCAGAGACGATGTTGGGGTCGATGCCCACGCCGAACAGCGTGTGCCGGTCGTCGACCCGCATTTCGAGGTAGGCCACGGCCTGCGCGTCGGCGCCTGCGCCGATGGCGTGCTGGTGGTAGTCGATCACGCGGATCGCATGGCCGGTGCTCTCGGCCAGTGCCTGGATGAAGGCATCGATGGGGCCGTTGCCACGCCCTTCGATGCGGCGAATTTCTCCGCCCCAGGGCAGATCGCCGCGCAACACGACGGAGGCGCCCGCGCCCTCGCCCTGCTCCTCGATCACGCGGTGCTGCAGGGCCTGCACGGTCTTCAGGCCGTACTCGCGCTCGAACAGGGCGTAGAGGTCGGCCGCGCTGAGTTCCTTGCCGGCGACGTCCATCACACGTTGCACGGTCTGCATGAATTCGATCTGCAGGCGGCGCGGCATCTCGATGCCGTATTCGCTTTCGAGCAGGTAGGCCATGCCGCCCTTGCCCGACTGGCTGTTCACGCGGATCACGGCTTCGTAGCTGCGGCCCAAGTCCTTCGGGTCGATCGGGAGGTACGGAATCGCCCAGACATCGCCCTCCTTGCGGATCGCGAAGGCCTTCTTGATCGCGTCCTGGTGCGAGCCCGAGAACGACGTGTAGACCAGATCGCCCGCGTACGGGTGGCGCGGATGCACCGGCAACTGGTTGCAGTGCTCGACCTCGGCGCGGATCGCATCGATGTCCGAGAAGTCGAGGTTCGGCGAGACGCCCTGCACATAGAGGTTGAGCGCGACGTTCACGATGTCGAGGTTGCCGGTGCGCTCGCCGTTGCCGAAGAGGCAGCCTTCGACGCGGTGCGCGCCGGCCATCAATGCGAACTCGGCAGAGGCGGTGCCCGTGCCGCGGTCGTTGTGCGGGTGCACCGACACGACCACGTTGGGGCGGTCGGCGAAGCGGCGGCACATCCATTCGATCTGGTCGGCGAACCCGTTGGGCGTGCTGATTTCCACCGTGGTCGGCAGGTTGAGGATGATGGGCCGCCCGGCGCCCCATGCCGTGATCGCCGTCTCGCAGGCCTGCAACGACACCTCGAGTTCAGCCATGCAGAACACTTCGGGCGAATACTGGAGCACCCACTCGGTCTCGGGTTGTGCATCGGTCAGGCGCTTGACCTGGCCGACGCTGCGGTCGATGAGCGCCATCACCTCGGGAACGCTCATGCCGAACACCACTTCGCGCCACACCGGTGCCACGGCGTTGTAGACATGGACGATCGCCTTGCGCGCACCGCGCAGCGATTCGATGGTGCGCTCGATGAGTTCCTCGCGCGCCGGCGTCATCACCTGGATGGTCACGTCGTCGGGGATGCGGTCCTCGTCGATGAGCTTGCGCAGGAAGTCGAATTCCACCTGCGACGCGGCCGGGAAGCCGACTTCGATCTCCTTGAAGCCGATGCGCACGAGCAGGTCGAACATGCGCAATTTGCGGTCGAGGTCCATCGGCTCGATGAGCGCCTGGTTGCCGTCACGCAGGTCCGTCGACAGCCAGGTCGGGGCCTTCGTCAGCACGGCGTCGGGCCAGGTGCGGTCCTTGAGGCCGATCGGTGCGAATGCGCGGTATTTGGCTTGCGGTTGCTTCAACATGACGATGCTTTCGATGGTGAGTGAGTCCACCAGCAACCCCAAACAAAACGGCCCGTTGCTGGTGCGAACGGGCCGTGGTGAGGGATGCGCGTGCGCTACCGTCTCCGCCCGTAGGGGATGAGTAGTAGAGCCAGCGAGATCTTGTTCATGAGAAGTGCGAATGTAGCACAGGCCGAGCTCAGTTGTGCAGGCCGCGCTCGTCGGGTTCGTCGGTGGAAATACTGATCACACTCGCCGGCTGCCCCTTCGCCTTGCGCCAGCCGTAGACCACGTAGCCGCTCAGTCCATAAGCGACGAACAGGCCGAAGAGCACCGTCGGCGGATGGATGTTGATCACCGCGATGCCCAGCGCGATGAGCACGATCGCCGCGAAGGGCACGCTCTTCTTCATCTGGATGTCCTTGAAGCTGTAGAACGGCGCATTGGTCACCATCGACAGCCCGGCGTACAGCGTGAAGGCGAAGGTGATCCAGGTGATCTGGGTCCAGGAGAGGTACAGCACCTCGCCGCCGCGCTTGCCCCATTCGGTCATGAGCCAGATGAAGCCGGCCACGAGCGCTGCCGCCGCGGGCGACGGCAGGCCCTGGAACCAGCGCTTGTCGACCACGCCCGTATTGACGTTGAAGCGCGCCAGCCGCAACGCTGCGCAGGCGCAGTAGACGAAGGCCGCAATCCAGCCCCAGCGCCCCAGGCCCTTGAGCGACCATTCGTAGGCGATGAGCGCCGGCGCAGCGCCGAAGGACACCATGTCGGACAGCGAATCCATCTGCTCGCCGAAGGCGCTCTGCGTGTTGGTCATGCGCGCCACGCGCCCGTCGAGGCTGTCCAGCACCATGGCGGCGAAGACGCCCAGCGCCGCGAGGTCGAAGCGCCCGTTCATCGCCATCACGATCGAATAGAAGCCGCCGAACAGCGCCGCCAGCGTGAAGAGGTTGGGCAGGACGTAGATGCCCTTGCGGCGCTTGCGCGGCTGGATCTCGTCGGGAAGGGTGTCGTCGTGCATTTGTCGGCAGTTTAGTTCAGGGCCCTGTCGCGCCCGGAAAGAAAAAGGCCACCGCGAACGGTGGCCTCGTCAGCATGGAGAACGATCAGTTCTTGGTCTGGTCGACCAACTTGTTCTTCATGATCCACGGCATCATCTTGCGCAGCTGGGCACCGACCACTTCGATCTGGTGCTCGGCGTTGATGCGGCGGCGGCTGATGAGGGCCGGCTGGCCCGCAGCGGCTTCGAGCACGAAGCTCTTGGCGTATTCGCCGGTCTGGATGTCCTTGAGCACCTGCTTCATGACCTTCTTGGTCTCGTCGGTGATGATGCGCGGGCCTGTGACGTACTCGCCGTACTCGGCATTGTTCGAGATCGAATAATTCATGTTGGCGATGCCGCCTTCATAGATCAGGTCGACGATCAGCTTGAGCTCGTGCAGGCATTCGAAGTACGCCATTTCGGGCGCGTAGCCGGCTTCCACCAGCGTTTCGAAGCCGGCCTTGATCAGCTCGACCGTGCCACCGCACAGAACCGCCTGTTCGCCGAACAGGTCGGTCTCGGTTTCCTCGCGGAAGTTGGTCTCGATGATGCCGGCCTTGCCGCCGCCGTTGGCGGTGGCGTAGCTCAGAGCCAGGTCGCGGGCCTTGCCGGTCTTGTCCTGGTGCACGGCCACGAGGTGGGGCACGCCGCCGCCTTGCGTGTAGGTGCTGCGAACGGTGTGGCCCGGGGCCTTGGGGGCAACCATCCAGACGTCGAGGTCGGCGCGCGGCTGCACGAAGCCGTAGTGCACGTTGAAGCCGTGCGCGAAGACGAGCGAAGCGCCTTCCTTGATGTTCGGTGCCACGTCGTTCTTGTAGACGTTGGCGATCTGCTCGTCGGGCAGCAGGATCATGACCACGTCGGCCGACTTCACGGCGTCCGCGACTTCGGCGACCTTCAGGCCGGCCTTCTCGACCTTGGGCCAGGACGCGCCGCCCTTGCGCAGGCCGACCACGACCTTCACGCCGCTGTCGTTCAGGTTCTGTGCGTGGGCGTGGCCTTGCGAGCCGTAGCCGATGATCGCGACAGTCTTGCCCTTGATCAGGCTGAGGTCCGCGTCCTTGTCGTAATAAACCTTCATGATTGCTCCTTCGTTGACTCGTTGGTGGGTGTTGAACTGAAAAACTAGACGCGCAGGATGCGCTCGCCGCGCCCGATGCCGCTGGCACCGGTCCGCACGGTTTCGAGAATGGCGGCGCGGTCGATGGCCTCGAGGAAGGCATCGTTCTTGCCATGGTCGCCGGTGAGCTCGATGGTGTAGCTCTTCTCGGTCACATCGATGATGCGTCCGCGGAAGATGTCGGCCATGCGCTTCATCTCTTCGCGCTCCTTGCCGACCGCGCGCACCTTCACCATCATGAGCTCGCGCTCGGTGTAGGCACCCTCGGTCAGGTCGACGACCTTGACCACTTCGATCAGACGGTTCAGGTGCTTGGTGATCTGCTCGATCACGTCGTCCGAACCGGCCGTCACGATGGTCATGCGCGAGAGGCTCGGGTCCTCGGTCGGCGCCACGGTCAGGGATTCGATGTTGTAGCCACGGGCCGAGAACAGGCCCACCACGCGCGACAGCGCACCGGGCTCGTTTTCCAGCAGGACAGCGATGATGTGTTTCATGGGATGCGAACTCCTCTTTTCGCCGCCCTCCCCCGCGCACGGTAATGCGCGGGCTCGGCGGACAATAGATTCGTCGATTAAAAGTTGAAACCCGGTCCTTCGGACACGGGGACTTGTGGCTTCGCTCTCGCTCGCGCTAGAGGTCTTCGGAACCCAGCAGCATTTCGGTGATACCCGCGCCGGCCTTGACCATCGGGAACACGTTCTCGGTGGGGTCGGTGCGGAAGTCCATGAAGACGGTGCGGTCCTTGAGCTTGCGCGCCTCGCGCAGCGCAGGCTCCACGTCCTGCGGCCGCTCGATCAGCATGCCGACGTGCCCGTAGGCCTCGGCCAGCTTCACGAAGTTGGGCAGCGCGTCCATGTAGCTGTGGCTGTAGCGGCCGGAGTATTCGATCTCCTGCCACTGCCGCACCATGCCCAGGTAGCGATTGTTCAGCGCGCAGATCTTGATCGGCGTGTTGTACTGCAGGCAGGTCGACAGTTCCTGGATGCACATCTGCACCGAGCCTTCGCCAGTGATCGTGAACACCTCGGATTGCGGCTTGGCCAGCTTGATGCCCATGGCGTAGGGAATGCCCACGCCCATGGTGCCCAGGCCACCGGAGTTGATCCAGCGGCGCGGCTCGTCGAAGCGGTAGTACTGGGCGGCCCACATCTGATGCTGGCCCACGTCGGACGTGATGTACGCGTCGGCGTCCTTGGTCATGTTCCAGAGCGTTTCGACGACATACTGCGGCTTGATCACGTCCGGGTTGCCGCGGTCGTATTTCAGGCAGTCCTTGCTGCGCCAGGCCTCGATGGTCTTCCACCAGTCGGCCAGGGCGCCAGCGTCGGGCTTCTGCGTGGCCTCGCGGATCATCGAGATCAACTCGGTCAGCACGTCCTTCACGTCGCCGACGATCGGGATGTCGACCTTCACGCGCTTGGAGATGCTCGACGGGTCGATGTCGATGTGGATGATCTTCCGCTCGTTCTGCGCAAAGTGCTTCGGGTTGCCGATCACGCGGTCGTCGAAGCGCGCGCCCACGGCCAGCAGCACGTCGCAGTTCTGCATCGCGTTGTTGGCTTCGATGGTGCCGTGCATGCCCAGCATGCCGAGGAACTTGCGGTCGCTCGCCGGGTAGGCGCCCAGGCCCATCAGCGTGTTGGTGACCGGGTAGCCCAGCATGTCGACCAGCGCGCGCAGTTCGTTCGTGGCGTTGCTCAGCAACACACCGCCACCGGTGTAGATGTACGGCCGCTTGGCATTCAGCAACAACTGCAGCGCCTTGCGGATCTGCCCGCCGTGGCCCTTGCGCACCGGGTTGTACGAACGCATCTCGACCTTGTCGGGATAGCCGGTGTAGATGATCTTCTTGAAGGACACGTCCTTCGGGATGTCCACGACGACCGGGCCAGGGCGACCGGTGCGCGCGATGTGGAACGCCTTCTTCATCGTCATGGCCAGATCCTTCGGATCCTTGACGAGAAAATTGTGCTTCACGATGGGTCGGGTGATGCCGACCGTGTCGCATTCCTGGAACGCGTCGAGCCCGATCGCCGCCGTCGGCACTTGGCCCGAGATGATCACCATCGGAATGGAGTCCATGTAGGCTGTCGCGATCCCGGTGACCGCATTGGTCAGGCCAGGGCCGGAGGTGACCAGCGCCACGCCGACTTCGCCCGTGGCCCGTGCGAAACCATCGGCGGCGTGCACGGCGGCCTGCTCGTGACGCACCAGCACATGCTGGATGGTGTCTTGCTTGTAGAGCGCGTCGTAGATGTAGAGCACAGCGCCGCCCGGGTAACCCCAGAGGTATTCGACGCCTTCGGCCTGCAGTGCCTTGACCAGCACTTCAGCGCCCATGAGTTCTTGCGATTGTCCGCCGGCAGCCGCAGCCGCAGACGCGATCTCCGCTTTGGAGATTTCCATGATGAACCTTTCGAGTTTTCGGGAACGAAAAACCTTGGGTGCCCCTTGCCAGCCCTTGTGAGACCGCGTCGGAACTTGAGGCCAATGCCATGAGCGGACTGATTTCCGCCGGACAGTGACCCGTTTGCCTGTGTGAATTGCAGCGCGGATTATGGCACCCTCGGCGCGGTCGGCGTGGCGCCTGCGCCACGGGAGGGGGCCGATGCCATAATCCGCGGCAAAAAGAACCTTCCTCCGCGGGAGACAGCACCCCACCCGGCGCCACGATGCGCCCCCGTCCTTGGCCACCGAAAAAGAACTGTCCGATTTCCTGAAGAGCGTGGAACGCCGCGCCTTCAAGCGCTCCATCTACCACGTGCGGGACGAGGAAGCAGCGCTCGACATCGTGCAGGACAGCATGATGAAGCTGGCCGAGCACTATGGCGACAAGCCGCCTAACGAGCTGCCGATGCTGTTCCAGCGCATCCTGTCGAACTGCACGCTCGACTGGTTCCGGCGGCAGAAGACGCGCCGCGCCCTGTTCTCGAACATGAGCGACTTCGAGCCGGCTGACGATGGCGGCGATTTCGACCTGCTCGAGAACTTTGCCTCGCCGACCGACTCACTCGAAACGGAGAGCGCCGAAGACACCACCCGCCGCGCGCAGGTTTTCCATGAAATCGAAGAAGAGATCGCCGCTTTGCCCGGTCGTCAACGCGAGGCTTTCCTGATGCGTTACTGGGAGGAAATGGACGTTGCCGAAACCGCAGCGGCCATGGGCTGCTCCGAAGGCAGCGTCAAGACCCACTGCTCCCGCGCAGTCCATGCGCTGAGCAAAGCGCTCAAAGCCAAGGGAATTTCACTATGAACCGATCGACTTCTCTCGCCAGCGACCCCGCGGAGGCGCAGTTCGGTCGCCGCATCGCAGCGCGCCTGTCGACCGGCACCGATGCGCTGCCGAACGACATCGCCGAGCGCCTGCGCGTCGCGCGCACCCAGGCGCTGGCCAACCGCAAGCAGCCGGCCCGACCGGCCACGGTCGTCGTCAACGCGGGCGGCAATTCCGCCGCGCTTGGCGGCGTGTGGTGGATGCGCTTCGGCACGATCTTCCCGCTGGTCGCGCTGGTGGTCGGTCTTGTCGGCATCAGCGTCTGGCAGGAAGACCAGCGCTTCAAGGAGCTGGCCGAAGTCGACGCTGCCCTGCTGACCGACGACCTGCCGCCGGCCGCCTACACCGACCCCGGTTTCGCGCAATTCCTGAAGACCGAAGGCAATTCGAGCCGCTGATCATCGTCTTTCGTTTTTCCGTTCCCGCCCCTGACCGGGCCGCTGCATGACCTTCCTCCGCGCCCCCGCTGCCCCGCCCTACCTGTCGCGATCGCACAGTGCGCGCGCGACCGCCTGGTTGATGGGGGCGTTGGTGCTGGTCGGCGGCAGTGGCTGGGTGGCCCACGTCCACGCGCAGGGGCCTTCGTCGGCGGCGACGCCGACTGCCGCTGCGGCGGCACCCAAGACGCCCGCCAAACCGCTCTGGCGCGACCTGAGCGCCAAGCAGCAGCAGGCGCTGCAACCACTGGCCGCCGACTGGGACACCCTGAGCGAAGGCCACAAGCGCAAATGGCTGACCCTGTCACGTAACCATGCCAAGCTGTCGCCCGAGGAAAAGGCGACGCTGCGCAGCCGCATGACCGAATGGACGGCCCTGAGCCGGCAGCAGCGCGATCAGGCGCGCTTCAACTTCGCCGAGGTGAAGCAGGTGCCTGCCGACGAGCGCAAGGCCAAGTGGGAGGCCTACCAGGCACTCACGCCCGAGCAAAAGCGCCGCCTGGCCGAGAGCGCCGCCCCGCGTCCGCCGGGCGCGACCGCCACGATCCGGCCGGTGCCGGCCCAGAAGCTGGCACCGGTCCCCGCCGAAGTCACCAAAGGGCAGCACAGCGCACGCATCCAGCTGACGCCACCGGCCGAGGCGATGGCGCCAGCGCCTATGATCGCGACGCCCGTCCCACCCGCCGAGGCGCTGGCGCCGACGCCTGTCATGTCGCCGCCGGCACCTGTGGTCCCGCCCCTGCCCTGATCCTCTTGCGTCGATGAATTCGAGTTCTCCTGTCGCCGATCCCTCCGGCGGGCCGGCCAGCGCGCCGGTCCTGCTGACCCCGGGGCTGTGGCGCCGCATGGCCTGCTGGCTCTACGAAGGCATGTTGCTGTTCGCGGTGGTCTTCGTGGCCGGCTGGCTGTTCAGCACACTGGGGCAGATGCGCGACGCCATGGATTCGCGCCGGCACCTGCTCCAGGCCTTCCTGTTCGTGGTGTTCGGTGTGTATTTCGTCTGGTTCTGGGCCAAGGGCCAGACGCTGGCAATGAAGACCTGGAACATCCGGCTCGTCGACCGTGCCGGACGCCCCGTCACGCAGGGCCGGGCGCTCGCGCGCTACCTGCTGAGCTGGGTCTGGTTTCTGCCGCCGCTCGCGGCCATCGCGCCGTTCAAGCTGTCGGGCGCCGAATCCGCCCTGCTCATCAGCGGCTGGGTGGTGGTGTGGGCGCTGCTGGC
>CALRYR010000059.1:0-12453 GCA_943372425.1 Variovorax sp. YR752
GGTGTGGATCGCAGCGCCGTTGGCGCTGCCGCCGGTGACGGTGCCGCCGGTGACGTCCACCGCATAGGTGCCGGACCTGCTCGACGCATAGAGGCTGTCGGCATTGGCGCTGGAGGCCGTGACCGTGCCGCCGCTCATCTCGATCTGCACCTGCCCCCTGCCGCCGGTTGTCGCCGCCAGGCCGTTCGACGCTGTGGACAGGACGGTCCCCCCGCTCATGGCAACGCGCGCCGTACCCGTATTGTTGGGTCCGGCGATGACAGCGCCGACGGCCATGCTGGCCGCTTGTACCGTGCCACCGGTGACCACGACGGTGGCGTTGCCGGTTCCGGTGGCGCCGGATGTGCTTGCGGTGATCCCGCTTCCGGCAGCACTCGAGATCTGGCCGCCGTTCAAGGTCACCTGGGCGTTCGCTCCCAAGGCGCCGCCGATGGCGCTCACGGCCGTTGTCGACGCTCCGGTTGAACTGATCATTCCGGCGTCGATGGTGATGGCGACCCGTCCGCCGACGGCCCCGCTGCTGGCCAACACGGCCGTGCCGGCGGAGGTGATCGAATCGACGCTGGTCACGTTGATCACCAGTTCGGGGGCCGTCGGGCCGACGTTCGTCTGAAGCGACACGCCCGTGCCCGTGCCCAACACGGCGATGGTCGGATCGGTCAGGTTAAGCGTCAACCCATTGGTGTTCGTATAGGTGATCCCCGTGGGGTAGCTCGCGGCCGAGCAGGTCAGGCTGTCGTTCCCTGGGCCATCGGCGCCGCATTCGTTGGCAGCACGTGCCGGATGCGGCGACGCCGCGAGCAACGCCACCGCGAGCGCCACGGCCGACGGGGCGATCGATGGGCGGCCGATGCACTGACGAGCAGTGGTTTTGGGGGGAAGCATCGAGAGAAGTCCTTGAGGGATGGGCCGACGTCATTGAAAGACCGCGCCGATGGCCGAGAAAAAAAGCGCCGAATGTCACAGGCTCTGCAAATCTAGTCAAGAATTGTTACTTACCCATGAGAACCGCGGTCTGCACCCTTTTCGAAGCCCACTACCACCATGGCGTGGCGTCGCTCGTGAATTCGCTCGTCGCCGCGGGCTACGAAGGCACCGTGTGGGTCGGCCACCGCGGACCGCTGCCCGCCTGGCTGACGCGGCACGCGAGCTTCGACCGCGGGGCGGCGCGGCTGCAGGTCACGCCGCAGGTGGCGCTGCAGGCCGTGGCGCTCGACCCGCCGCGCAGCCTCAACTACGAGAAGCCGGCCTTCATGCGCGCCCTGCTGCAGGTGCACGAACCGGCGGCCGATGCGGTCGTCTACCTCGACCCCGACCTGGTGGTGAAGTGCGCCTGGTCGGAGATCGAAGCCTGGTTCGCCGACGGCGCCGTCGCCCTCGTCGAGGACATCGATGGCGCCTTGCCGTCGAACCACCCGCGGCGCGAACGCTGGCGCGGTTTCTTCGCCGCACACGGCGAGACCCCGCGCCGCGCGCTGGAGCGCTACTACAACAGCGGCTTCGTCGGCGTGCCGCGGGTCCACGACGAACTGCTCGCAGCCTGGCAACGCATCTGCGAGCTGATCGCGGCGCAGGCCGGTGGCGCGCTGCGCGAACGCAAGCGCGGTGCACCCGACCATCTCTTTCATTCGACCGACGAGGACGCCCTCAACTTCGCGCTGATGCTGAGCGAGGCGCCGCTGTGCACGCACGGCCCCGAGGCGATGGACTTCGTGCCGGGCGGGCGGCACCTGTCGCATGCGGTGGGTGCGGCCAAGCCCTGGCAAGGCCATCATTTCCGCGGGGCGCTGCGCGGTCGGCCCCCCTCGGTCGCGAGCGAGGCCTTCTACCGCTTCGCACGCGGGCCGCTCGCGTCGCTGTCGCCCTTGACGCTGGCACGGCGGCGGGTGTCGATGGCACTGGCGACGGCGCTCGGGCGGGTGTACCGGCGGCGTTGACGCCGACAGGCCGAGGCGCCGTCAGGGCTTCGGCGGCTGCGCGAGCACCCAGCGCGCCAGCACCTCGGATTCCGCCACCGTCATCTTCGGCTGGCGCGGCATGATGACCCGGCCCCATTCCCCCACGCCGCCGCCGCGGATCTTCCCGGCCAACCGTGCCGGCGCCGCGGCGTCGCCCTGGTAGCGCGCCGCGATCTGCGCAAAGCCGGGGCCGACTTGCTTGTGGACCATGCCGTGGCAGGCCATGCAACCGTAGCGTCCGCTGAGCCGCAGGGCGTCGTCGGGTGGTCCGTCCGCGGCCTGCGCGGTGGCAAAGGCGACCAAGAGGCCCAGCAGAAAAGAGATGCGGATGCCGAAGGGCACGGATGTGCAATCCGTCACCGCTTGGCTCTGAAATGATATTTTCAGTTTCGTTTTTATCATTTCATTGATATCATTTCTACATGCCGACCGACGCCATCTTGCACGAGGTCGCCCCTGAGACAAACGATGACCCATACCTCCATCCTCGATGCGCCCCGCGGCTTTTCCACCTCTGCATGGCAGGCGCTCGAGCGCGCGGCCGTCAAGCGCCGCTCTGCGGCAACCGTGCTCCGCCTGCTGACCCGGCTGGCCCAGCCGCTCGTCCCGACCGCATCGGAACGGACGCTTCAGGCCTCGCTCCCCCGGCTTCCGGTGCTGGAAACGACGGAGCGCTCGATGTCGATTGGCGCCCCGTTCGAGCAATGGGCCGCCCTGACCGATGCCTATGCAGAACAGTTCCTGCGCATGCAGCGTGGCGACCCGCGCGCCCGCGACGAAGCCATGCGCCTGTCGCGCGAGATGCTGCGCATGAATGAAGAGATGAGCTGCATGGGGTGATGCGCCGCCGGTTCAGGCGGCAGGCCGACGGAGCGACTTCACGAGCGCACGGACCTGGCCCCAATCGGACGTCATGGCCGCAAAGGCCTGGCCTTCGGCAGCCGCATGTTCCAGTCTGCGCGCCATCGCATGGCCCTCGGTGCTACCGATGAGTTGCAGCACCGACTTGAGGTTGTGCGCCACGCGGCGCAGCGCGCCCGTGTCGTGGGTTGCGCAGGCCTGGTCGCCCGCCTCGATGTCGGCCGGGAGCTGCGCCAGGCAGCTCGCGAGGAACTCGTCGAACAGCGCGGCCTGCCCGCCGAAATGGTCGTCGATGGCGCGCTGCCGCTGCGTCGCAGGCACGCTGTCGGCCCGCATCGCTGCCTGATCAGCGGGCAACTGGTTGGCAACGCCGATGGCCTGTTCGACGCATGCCACCAGATCGAGGTAGGGCACCGGTTTGTCCAGCACGCGGAAGACGCCCAGTTCGGCAGCGAGTTCGCGCGTGGCCGCCGAGACGCCGGCACTGAAGATCACGACCGGCATCGCGCTGGCGCGCGGCTGTGCGCGAAACGCGTGGAACATGTCCATCGCGTTGCCGTCTGGCAGCATCAGGTCGGAGATGAACAGGTCGATGTCCTGCCGGCCCAGCTGTTCCCACGCCTCGGCGATGGTCCTCGCTTCGACGAGTTCAATGGGCAGTTCGGCAAGCGCGAGGCCGACGAAACGGCGGATCGAGGCGTCGTCCTCGAGCAGCAGGACGCGGCTCGGGGCCGTCATGCAGCCACAGCGTCGCGCTGCTCCAGCAGCTCGCGAATGCGCCGGGGCAGGTCCGTGACCATGCGCGGCTTGTGCACGATGGGCACGTCTTCCAGGGCGAACATGTAGGGCGCGAGGTCCGTCTCGTCGAGCGAGGTCAGCACGATCAACCGGCTGTCTGCGAATTGCGCGTGGGAGCGCAGGCTCGCGATCAGCGTCGCGCCGTCCATGCCCGGAAGCAGAATGTCCACGATCAAGAGGGCCGGCCGCAACTGGCCGGCCATGGCCAAGCCGGCGAAACCGTCGTCTGCCACGAAGATCTCGAGTTCGGGAAAGTCATTACGCAGCAGCATCGACGCGAGCTTCTGGTAGTGCTTCGAGTCCTCGATGATCAGGACCTTGGCCTTCCCGCTGCTTTCCGTCGAACCCGCGGCCACCGTGGCGTCGGCGGCCGTCCTGCCGGCGCTGCGCTTCTTGCCATGGCCTTCGCGGCCTTGAAGAAACGCTTCGACCGACGCCCGATCGATGCGCCGATGGCCGCCGGGCGTCTTCCAGGCCTGCAGCTCGCCGCGGTCGACCATGAGCTGGACCGACCGCACGGCCAGGCCGAGAAGTGCCGCCACGTCGCGCGTGCTGTAGTCCGTTTCTGGATCTGGAGAGTCCGATGCTTTGTTCATGGCTGCGTGAATTCCGGCCTGAATCCAGGCAAATCGGCAAATGTGATGCCTTCAGTTTATTTCAGTTCTGCCGATACTTCTATGTCATCCGCCACAAAACCCCTCTCGATATCGTCATGAACAGCATCCTCATTGTCGAAGACCACTCCGACATACGCCGGCTGATCCGCATGACGCTGGAATTCGCGGGCCATGGCGCCAACGTGGCGGAAGCGAGCGACGGCGACACGGGCCTGGCCATGGCGCGCGCGCTGCGGCCGGATGTGGTGATCACCGACGTGATGATGCCCGGGGCCACCAGCGGCCTGAGCCTGTGCCAGACCTTGACGTCGGACCCTGCGATGTCGGGCACCGCCATCGTGATGATTTCTGCGAATTGCCGGGCCGAAGACCGCCTGGCCGGGCTCGAAGCAGGCGCGCACGCCTACCTGGTCAAGCCGTTCAGCCCCCTGGAACTGGTGAAGACACTGGAACTGCTGGGCGTGTCGGCATGACGCCCGACGCACAGACCGGCGGCAAGCGCTTCGATGACGCCGCATCGGCGCAGATGGAAACGCTGCTCTCAGACCTGGGGAAGATGTACCAGGAGCGAAACGCGGCACTGCGTGAAGTCGTCGCCGCGCACCAGGACGCGCTCTACAAGCTGGCGCTCGCCGCCGAGTACAAGGACGACGACACCGGCGTGCACATCGTGCGCATCGGGGTGCTGGCCGAAGCCCTGGCGCTGGCGCTCGGCCAGAGCCGGACCTGGTCGACCCTGCTGCGCAAGGCGGCGCCGATGCACGACATCGGCAAGATCGGCATCCCCGATGCCGTGCTGAAGAAGCCGGGCGGCCTCACGCCCGAAGAACGCGACGTGATGAACCGGCATCCGGAGATCGGCGCGGAGATTCTCGGCCGGTCGCGCGTGCCCCTGTTCCAGCTGGCCGCAGAGATTTCTCTGTCCCACCACGAGCGGTTCGATGGCAGCGGCTATCCCAAGGGCCTGGCGGGTACCGCCATCCCGTTGGCCGGGCGCATCGTCTCGGTGGTGGACTTCTTCGACGCACTCTCGATGGCACGGTGCTACCGGCCGGCGTTCGCCACCGAGGACGTTCGGACCATGCTGCTCGCGGAGCGCGGCACGTCCTTCGATCCCCGGGTGGTCGACGCGTTGCTCGAGCACTGGACGCAATTCGTGTCGCTGCGCGACCGCGTGACCGAGAGCCGCATCAGCTTCGGCGACCTGGTCCACGCCATCGACCACCCATGGAGCCTGGCATGAAGCCGGGCGCGTTGCTCGCCCTGGGCGTGGCCCTCGTCGTCGGTGGCGCGTGCCTGTTGCCTGCACCGGCGCAGGCCGGGCCCGTGGCCGACCACGTGAAGCGATCGGGCACCGTGCGCGTGTGCATCTGGCCGGACTATTACGGCGTGACCTACCGCAACCCGCGCGACCGTTCGCTCAGCGGCATCGACATCGACCTGTCGGCACAACTCGCGCAGGACCTGCGCGTCCGGCTGGAGTATGTCGATTCGTCGTTCGCGACGCTCATCCGTGATCTGAGTACTGGCAACTGCGACGTCGCGATGTTCGCCGTCGGCATGCTGCCGCAACGCCTCGCACACCTTCGCTTCACGCGGCCCTACCTGCGCAGCGACATCTACGGCGTCACGACCAAGGGCAATCGGGTCGTTCGACGCTGGGACGACATCGACAAGCCTGGCGTTCAGGTCGGCGTGCAGGCGGGAACCTTCATGGAGCCGGTCATGGCCGAGGCGCTGAAGCAGGCCCGGCTCGTGGTGGTGAAGCCGCCGACCACGCGTGAGCGGGAGCTCGAGTCCGGCCGCATCGACGTGTTCATGACCGACTACCCGTACAGCCGACGGCTGCTGGACAACGCGGACTGGGCTGAACTGGTCGGGCCGCCCAAACCCTTCCACGTGCTGCCCTACGCCTATGCCGTCAAACCTGGCGACGACGCCTGGCTGCAGACCGTGGACAGGTTCGTCGAGCGCATCCGCAGCGACGGCCGGCTCGATGCCGCCGCCCGTCGCAATGGCCTGTCGCCGATCGTGGTCCACTGAACACCATGCGCGGTCCAAAGAGCACAACGCCGTGGCCAGCGAGCCGCATCGTTCGCGTGATTGGCCTGACCCTGGCTGTCGTCCTGTTCGCGCTCTCGGTGGCGCTGCTGTTCAAGGACCGCCTCTCTGCCATCGATCAACAACAAAAGCGCAATGCGCTGTATGCGCGCGTCCTCGAAGATCACGTCACGCGCAGCATCGACACCGCAGCCATCGCGCTGGCCAGCGTCGCGAGCGACCTGGGCGTGCCGCTGACCGCAACGAGCGCGGCCGTTTCTGCCAACCTGCGGCAGTTGGTGCTGAGTCTCCCCCTGTTGCGCAATATGGCGGTCGTCGACATGAACGGGCTGGTCACGGCCGCCAGTGGTGCCGACGATGTCGGGCGGCGGATCGACCTCCGCCGTCTCGGGCCGCTGCCGAACGAAGGAAGCGATGCACTGGGCGACTACGTCCCCGGTCGCGGGCTGGCCGCGCTGGCGACGGGCACCATCGCCCCGCCATCGCCGGCATCCGTGGGCGTCATCCCGCTGATGCGCCGCGCCCGGCTTCCGTCGGGTGACGTCATCGTCCTCGCGTTGATCCATCCCGAGGGCCTGGTCCGCCAGATGCAGCTGACGATCGACGACCCCGGCAGCCGAGCCGCGCTTTTCGGGTACGACGGCCGCCTGTATGGCGACACAGGCGCCGGGGTTCCGGGGACGCTGCTGCGCGAGCACCCGGCCTTTCGGAAGTTCCTGCCCCGCATCGAGCACGCCAGTTACCTGGAGGCGGGCCTCGATCCGGACACACAGACCGGTGCGTTCCGCGTCTCGAGTTCAAGACCGCTCGTCGTTCTGGTGGAGCGCCCCCTGCAAGCGGTGACGGACGACTGGTTCAAGACTGTGCGCATCCGAATCGTCTTCATCCTGGTCGCTTCGTTCATTCTCACGAGCCTGACCATCATTGCATCACGCAGCCTGAACGCCCGCGAAGAGGCACAGCAGCGGGTCGAGTCCATGCAACGGAAGATCGCTGGCAGCGAACAGGAGCTCAGCGTCATCGTGCGCAGCGTCCAGGAGCTTCTCTTCAGGACCGATGCCCACGGTAGGCTGACCTTCGTCAACGCGCACTGGATGGCGGCCACGGGCGAATCCTTGGCAGCCATCATCGGCACGCGACTCATTGACCTCGTGGCGCCCGACGAGCAATCCATCGTCCAGGCGATGCTCGACCGCGAGGCCGCCCGCGGCGCCCGCGCCGCGACGCTGACCTTCTGGGCAGGAACGGACCACCCCCGGCGCGTCGACATCGCGCTGGTCCCGCTGCACGACGGCAAGCAGGCCACGGGCTTTGCGGGCAGCGCCGTGGACATCACGGCGCGCGAGGAGGCAGAGGCACGGCTCGCCGAGCAGCTGGCATTCGTGGCGCTGCTGCTGGACATGAGCCCCCTGCCGATGTCGATGCGTGACATGTCCGGCCACTACCTCGACGTGAACCGGGCCTGGCTGGAATTCGCCGGGCGCACCAAGAGCGACGTGCTGGGGAAGCGAGGCGACCGATTCATCCCCGACGCCGAAACACGCCTGCACGAAGGCTACGACCAGCAGCTGCAGCGTTCCGGCATACAGCTTCAGTATGAGGCCGTCCACATTCGTTCCGATGGGTCGAAGTGCGACCTGCTCATCAACAAGGTGCTGGTGATCGGCCGCGATGGCAAGCCGCAGGGCATCCTGAGCACCTTCATGGATGTCACCGAACTCCGCCAGGCCGCCCGCGCCACGCAGGAGGCACGCGAGATCGCCGAAGAGGCCTCGCGCGCCAAGAGCGAATTCATCGCGAACATCAGCCATGAACTCCGCACCCCGCTGCAGTCGATCATCGGCTTCTCGGAGCTGGGGGCTGGCCGTATGCGCAACGACGCGATGATCGCGGGCATGTTCACCGACATCCTGGCCTCGGGCCAGCGCATGCTGGCCCTGGTGAACGACCTGCTCGACGTGTCCAAGATCGATAGTGCGGTCGGCACGATCCATCTGGAGCGAACCGATCTGCGGCCGTTGGTGCGCGCCGTGGTGCAGGAGCTGGGCCCGTTGTTCGGCGCGAAGCACCTGACGGTCGACATGCAGTTGCCGACGACGGCGCTGTCCGCGAAGGTCGATCCGTTCCGCTTCCAGCAGGTGGTGCGCAACGTCCTGGCGAATGCGATCCGCTTCTCGCCCACGGGCGAGTCGATCGAAGTGGGCGCCCGAACCGCATCGGACGGGAGCCTCCACATCTGGTTCCGCGACCACGGCCCCGGCATTCCGCCCGACGAGTTCGAGGACATCTTCGATGCCTTCGTGCAGTCGAGCAAGACCAAGGACGGTTCCGGTGGCACGGGCCTGGGCTTGGCGATCTGCCGAAAGATCCTCGATGCGCACCGCGGCACCATCAGCGCCAGCAATGCCAAGGACGGCGGCGCCCGCTTCGACGTGCTGCTACCGCCCAACGAGTTCAGCGAGACCGCGCCCGGTGTGCTGGAAGAACTGAACTAGGGGCGGAAAACGCTCACGGCCTGCACCAACCCCTCGGCCTGGATCTCGAGCGACGCGGCGGAGGCAGCCGCCTGCTCCACGAGCGCGGCGTTTTGCTGCGTGACCTGGTCCATCTGCGACACGGCATGCGTGACCTGATCAATGCCGGTGCTCTGCTCGCGGCTGGCCGTGGCGATCTCGCCCATCAGGGTCGCCACCCGCGCGATGCTCTCGACGATCCGCTGCATGGTGTCGCCAGTGGCTGCGACCTGGCGGGTGCCTTCGCCGACCCGCTCGACGGACTCGCCGATCAGCCCCTTGATCTCCTTCGCAGCCCCGGCCGAGCGCTGGGCGAGGCTTCGCACCTCTGCCGCGACCACCGCGAAGCCGCGACCCTGCTCGCCCGCCCGGGCCGCTTCTACCGCGGCGTTGAGCGCGAGGATGTTCGTCTGGAAGGCGATGCCGTCGATGACGCCGATGATGTCGGCGATGCGTCGGGATGAATCGTCGATCGAGCGCATGGTCTCGACCACCCGCCCCACCGCGGCGCCTCCCTCGCTTGCCGCCTGCGAGGCCGACGCCGACAGCTCGTTGGCACGCTGCGCGTTCTCGGCGTTCTGCCGGACTGTCGCCGTCAGCTCCTCCATGGATGCCGCCGTCTGCTGCAGCGCGCTGGCCTGCTCCTCGGTGCGCGACGACAGGTCCATGTTGCCCGACGCCATCTCGGTCGAGGCCGTCATGACGCCCTTCACGTTCTCGCCCACCTCGGCCACCACGGCGACGAAGTTGGCACTCATCTGGTTCAGCGCCATGACCAACTCGCGGATCTCGTCCTGCGGGCGCGATTCGAAGCGCTGGAGATCGGTCGCCGCGATGGCGCGGGCCACGTCGCAGGCACGCTCCAGCGGCCGGAACAACGTGCGATCGAGGAACATGCTCAGTCCCAACCATGCCGACACGGCCGCCACCGTCGCGGCGGCGACGCCATAGGGCAGCATGCCCGCGGCCCCCTCTGGCCCGGCCGACGCCGCGACCCCGCCCAGAAAGATCGTCAGGACCGAAGCCACTGCGGCCGTGCCGAACATGCGATGGCGGATCGGGATCCGTCGCAAGGCCGCCATCGGTGCCACCCAGGCCGGCCGGACCACCTCGCCACGGCGAAAGGACACGCGCCCGGCCCGACCTTCGCGCATGCGGCGGTACAGCGCCTCGGCTTCTTCGACGGCGGCGCGGCTCGGCTTGCTTCGCACCGAGAGGTAGCCCTCCGTGACCGCCCCGCGCCGGATCGGCGTCGCATTCGCCAGCACCCAGTAGTAGTCGCCGTTCTTGCAACGGTTTTTCACCATCGCCGTCCATGGCTGCCCCGATTGCAGCGTGGACCACATGTCGGCGAAGGCCTCGGGCGGCATGTCGGGGTGGCGGATGATGTTGTGCGCCTTGCCGATGAGTTCATCCGGGGTGAAGCCGCTGATGGCGACGAAGGTGGGGTTCACGTAAGTGATGCGACCCTTGAGATCGGTTCGGGACACCAGGGCGGCGTCTTCCGGGAAGACTTTCTCGGTGATGGTGACGGGTAGGTTGACGCGCATGGTCCATGCCTTGTCTGGTTGAGATGAACGGAATCTAGGTTCCGAACCAGACGGATGGTTGACTTGGATCAATACGCGGCGCGATCTATTACTTTTATCAAATAAAAAATGTGCGGAAATTGACATCCGCAGCACGGCCGTCATTCCGACGCCACGGTTCCGGCGCTGTCATGTGTGTCGTTCATGGCATCGGCATGCCTTCGCCACGCTGTGCGCAGTAGGCAAGCATCTCGTCCAGTTCGCTTGCCTTGTCGAAGACCGCATCGGCGCCCAGGTCGACGCAGCGCTGGCGCACGTCGCGCACCTGAATGTCGACATGGGCAGGCAGCATCCTGCACAGGATGTCCCGGCAAGCAAGGTTGTCTTCGGCCAAATAGGTTCACGAAGGCATGGGCGGCTCGTTGTTTTTGTGGAGGGCCGAATCTAGAAGCCGAATCTCGCGGGTTGCTGATTGACGTCAAACATGCAGTCGATGCATTACTTTTGCCATATCAGCGCATGAAAGTGATTTTCGATCATATGCAGCACAAATTCACGGCGCGCGCCGGAGTTTGCATATCAGTTCTATCATTTAAAGATAACATTTCAGGCAAGACGGCGACGCGCTCTTGCGGCGGCCGGCAACCGAGTGGACGGCTGCAGATCCACCCGAATTTCACAACTTTCTCTCTGGGTGTCTCTATGAAGCTCTTCGATGGTTTTGGCATTGCCAAGCGTCTTTACGTCGCTCTTTTCGTTGTCGTCGCGGCGCTGGGCGGCCTGGCGCTGGTCTCGTGGCAACAACTTGGGCAAGTCCACGCGATGGCGGAGGACACGGGTTCGGTGCGCGTCCCGCAACTTCAGCGCATCGCGTCGACGGAACTCAGCGTGACGCGCATCTCGTTGCAGCTGCGCCATGCCATCCTGGTGAAGACGCCGGAGGATCTGCGCATCACGCTGGCGGACATCGCGGCCAAGCGCAAGATCATCGAAGACAACGACGCACAGTTTCTCAAGGAACTCCCGACCCCCTCGGCGCGCGTGGCCTTCGAGGAATTCACGAAGCTTCAAGGCGAGTTCTGGCCGATTGCCGCCGCCAACATCCAGCTCATCGAAGCCGGGCGCAAGGACGAGGCCTTCGACCTGCTGGTGGGCAAGACGATTCCGGCGCGCAACAAGCTGCTCGAATGGCTGAAGGCCGAGAAGGACCGGCAGAGCGAGTTGTTGACGGTGGAGATCGGCCAGATCGAACAGGCGGCTATGAGCACGCGCTCCGCATTGTTGGCGATCACGCTGGTGATCACGCTGGGGCTGATGACGCTGTTCTTCCACATTGCCAGCCTGGTGCGCCGTCGTGTCGAAGCCGCTTCCGCCGTCGCCGAGCGGGTGAGCGCCGGTGATCTGACGGTGCCCGTCGTGAACCAGGTCCGTGACGAATTCGCGCCGTTGATCGCAGCCTTGGCAGCGATGCAGGGCAACCTGGTGCGCATCGTCGGCGAGGTCCGCACGGGCACGGACACGATGCTCACGGCCTCCCGCGAGATCGCCAGCGGTAACCAGGATCTGTCGTCGCGAACCGAGCAGCAGGCGAGTGCGCTGGAGCAGACCGCCGCCTCGATGGAAGAGCTGACCTCGACGGTCAAGCAGAACGCGGACAACGCGCGGCAGGCCAACCAGCTCGCCGTTGCGGCATCGGGTGTCGCAATCGAAGGCGGTGAGGTGGTCGGCCGGGTGATCGACACGATGAACTCGATCGATGCATCCTCCAAGAAGGTCGTCGACATCATCGGGGTCATCGACGGCATCGCCTTCCAGACCAACATTCTGGCGCTCAACGCCGCGGTGGAGGCGGCGCGCGCTGGCGAACAGGGACGCGGCTTTGCGGTGGTGGCGTCGGAAGTCCGCAGCCTGGCGCAACGCTCGGCCGCTGCGGCCAAGGAGATCAAGGGCCTGATCGACGATTCGGTGGGGAAGGTGCGTATCGGCACGGAGCTGGTGGGAGACGCGGGCCGGATCATGGACGAGGTGGTCGGCAGCGTGCGCCGCGTCACGGACATCATGGGTGAGATCACCTCCGCCAGCCAGGAACAGTCCACCGGCATCGAGCAGGTGAACC
>CALRYR010000060.1:0-12443 GCA_943372425.1 Variovorax sp. YR752
TCGCGCCGTGCGTCGCCGCCACCGTGTCGAGCGCGCCGAGGATGCGCAGGCCGCGCGCATTCAGGTACTTCTTCGTCGTGTTGGCGCCGCGTGCGCTCTTGCCGGCGTCGGCCTCGCTGCGGTATTTGCCGGTCAGGAAGCCGGCGGCCAGCGCGTAGAAGTTGATCACGCCCACGCCGCGTTCCAGGCACAGCGGCGCAAGGGCGTCCTCGAACACGGCGCGGTCGTACAGGTTGTAGAGCGGCTGCAGGCTCTCGTAGCGCGGCAGGCCGAGGCGCTCGGACACGTCCAGCGCTTCGGCCAGGCGCGGCGCGGTGAAGTTCGATGCGCCGATCGCTCGCACCTTGCCGGCCTTGATGAGCCCTGCGAAGGCTTCCATCGTCTCTTCGAGCGGCGTGCCTGCATCGTCGTCGTGCGACTGGTAGAGGTCGATGTGGTCGGTCTTGAGCCGTGTCAGCGAGGCGTCGACCGCTTCGCGGATGTAGGCGGCTGACAGGCCTTCCTTGCCATCGCCCATCGGCTTGCCGACCTTGGTCGCGAGCACGACGCGGTTGCGCTTGCCGCTCTGGCGCAGCCACTTGCCGAGGATCGTTTCCGACTCGCCGCCGGTGTGGCCCGGCACCCAGCGGGAATACACATCGGCCGTGTCGACGAAGTTGAAGCCGGCGTCGAGCCAGGCGTCGAGCAGGCGGAAGGACAGCGCCTCGTCGACGGTCCATCCGAAGACGTTGCCGCCGAAGGCGAGCGGGGAGACTTGAAGGCCGGAGCGGCCGAGTTCGCGAAGTTGCACGGGGTTCTCCTGTGGAAGGTCAGACAAGTCCGAAGGCGCCCAGCAAGGCGCCGGCGCCCAGCAGCCAGAGCAGGTGCACGCGGGTGCGCCAGACGATGAAGGCGGCGGTGCCGCTGAGCAGCCACAGGCGCCAAGCCGGCACGTCGGTAGCGACATTGCCGGCCGCCAGCACCCAGCCGGTTGCGATCAGCAGGCCGACCACCACCGGCGCCATGCCCTGCTTGAAGGCACGCACCTCGCGCCGCTCGCGGTTGCGATGGCCCCAGCGGGTGGCGAAGTAGGTGAGGGTGGTGCTCGGCAGCAGGATGCCGAGCATGGTCACGGCCAGCCCCAGGAGGCCCAGCAGCCACGCCTGCGGGCCGGCACCGATGCCGCCGCCAGCGTTCAGCCCGACGTTCCAGCCCATCAGGCCGACGAAGAGCACGTTGGGGCCGGGCGCCGCCTGCGCGATGGCGACCGACGAGGTGAACTGCGCCTCGGTCAGCCAGTGGTGCTGGTCGACCAGGTAGCGGTGCATGTCGGGCACGGTGGTGATCGCGCCGCTGACCGAGAGGAGCGACAGCATCATGTACTGCGCGAAGAGCGCGACCCAGTCATGCCAGTGCATCACGATGGTCATGCCGCGGGCCTCTTCACCGGCCGCAGGCGCCGCCAGGTCTCGACACAGGCCGCGCCGCCGACCACGATCAGCACCCAGCCCAACGGAATGCGCAGCCACGCGATGGCGGCGAAGACCACCGCGACGATGGCGAGCGACAGGCCCAGGCCGAGCGGCAGCCGGCGCAGCGCCGGGATCAGCTTGATGCCGGTGGCCGCGATGAGCCCGGCAGCCACCGCGCCCATACCGCGCAGCGCGCCCGCCACCTGCGGGTTGCCGGCGTAGTGCGCATACAGCACGGCGAGGGTGAGGATCACGAACAGCGGCACCGTCAGCATGCCCGCCAGCGCCGCCGCGGCACCGCGCGGCCCGAAGTAGCGGTCGCCGATCATCACCGACAGGTTGACCACGTTGGGCCCCGGCAGCACCTGGGCCACGGCCCAGTCCTCCAGGAATTCATCGGGGGTGAGCCACTTCTTCTTCTCGACGATGTCGCGCTGCACGATGGCGAGCACGCCGCCGAAGCCCTGCAGGGCCAGCCAGGTGAAGGAAAAGAAGAGGTCGCGCGGCGACTGGGGGCGGGGGCGTTCGGCGGCCGCGGGAGCGGCGCCGCCGGGGGCGATCGGCTGCATAGGCGACCGATTATGGGCGGGCCGCGAGCGTCCTGCTGCCGTCGGCGGCACGGGCACTGCGCCGACAGGCCGGCGCCCCACCTGCTGCCACACTGATGGTCATGCAACTGCGTGACCTCGTCGATCTCTCCAAGCAGGCCTTCCTCTCGTGGAAGAACGACTATGCACCCAGCATGGGGGCTGCACTGGCCTACTACACGGTCTTCTCGGTGGCGCCGCTGCTGCTGATCGTGATCTCTGTGGCCGGGCTGGTGTTCGGCGAGGAGGCCGCCCGCGGCGAGATCTTCGCGCAGCTCTCGGGGATGATGGGGGCGCAGGGCGCCCTGGCGTTGCAGGGCATGCTCGAGGCGGTCAACAAGCCGCGCGAAGGCCTCATCGCCACCGTCATTGGCCTCGCGCTGCTGGTGGTCGGCGCCACCACCGTGTTCGGCGAATTGCAGGACGCGATGGACCGCATCTGGCGCGCACCTGCGCGTGACACCAGCGGCGGCATCTTCGGCCTGCTGCGCGTGCGCCTGCTGTCCTTCAGCATGATCATGGGTATCGGCTTCCTGCTGATGGTGTCGCTGGTGGCAAGCGCGGCCATCGCGGCGCTGGGCAAGTGGTGGGCACCGGTCTTCGGCGGCTGGGAGGCACTGGCGCAGGGCGTGAACTTCGCCTTCAGCTTCGCCATGGTCACCGTCATCTTCGCGATGATCTACAAGCTGATGCCGCGGGTGAAGGTCGAATGGCGCGACGTGTGGGTGGGCGCCGGCGTCACGGCGCTGCTCTTCACCGTCGGCAAGCACCTCATCGGGCTGTACATCGGCAAGAGCAGCGTGGCCTCGGGCTACGGCGCCGCGGGCTCGCTGGTCGTGGTGCTGGTGTGGGTCTACTACTCGGCGCAGATCTTCCTGCTGGGGGCCGAGTTCACCTGGGTCTATGCCCACAAGTACGGTTCGCTGCGCGGCCGGCCACAGCCGCGGGAACAGGTGCCGCAGCAACCCGCCCCCGCGCGTTGAGAGCGCTCAGCCCGCGAAGCCACCTTCGTCGAGAAAGCGCTGTTCCTCGGGCGTCGTGCGGCGTCCCAGTGCGGCATTGCGGTGCGGAAAGCGGCCGAAGCGCTGAATGATGTCGCGGTGGAGGATGGCGAAGCGCAGGTTGTCGGCGAGGTCGGCGCAGAGTTCGACGCAACGCTCCTGGTCCGCAAGCGACTCCGAATGCATGAACGGCATGTAGAAGAAGGCGCGCAGTGCCGTGTCGACCTGCCGGTCGAAGCCGGCCTCGATGGCGGTGGACGCCACGGCCAGTGCCTTGCCGTCGGTCGCAAACATGTGGCCGCTGCCACGCCAGGCGTTGCGCGGCAACTGGTCGAGCAGGATGAGCAGCGCCAGCGCGCCATCGGCATCGGCGGCCCAGCCGTCGAGCGTGCCGGTCGCGGCGGCGTGGTGCGCCGCTTCGAAGCGCGCCTTGAAGTCGGCGTCGAAGGCCGGGTCCTTCTTGAACCAGCGTTGCGGTCCGGCGTCGCGCCAGAAGCGGACGATCTCTTGGGGGTCGGGCAATGCACTCATCCCGCGGGATGATGCCATCGGTGCAACGGTTGGTGTCCAATGCGGTCATGACCTCGACTTCCCGCTCAAAGACCCGTCGATCGGCCCTGCGCCTGGACATCACGAAGGCGCAACGCGCGCTGGTGCTGCAGGGCGGCGGCGCCCTCGGCGCCTACCAGGCGGGCGTCTACGCCGGGGTCACCGAGAGGCACAAGCAGCTCGACTGGGTGGCCGGTGTCTCGATCGGCGCGGTCAACGCGGCGCTCATCGCCGGCAACCCGCCCGAGAAGCGGGTCGAGCGACTGAAGGAGTTCTGGCACCTCGTGTCCTCCGGTCCGGCGCAGCGCCTGCCGGACTGGGCCGGCGAGCGCACCTGGCGCAACCAATGGAGCGCCAACGCGGCCGCGCTGTTCGGCATTCCCGGCTTCTTCGAGCCCCGCCGCAGCCCCGCGCTGCTGCTGGGCGGCGCGGCGCCGGTGCTGAGCTACTACGACACGGCGCCGCTGCAGGCCACGCTCGAGCGGCTGGTCGACTTCGACCGCATCAACGACGGCGGCATCCGCTTCAGCGTGGGTGCGGTGAACGTGCGCAGCGGCAACTCGGTCTACTTCGACAACACGCGGCAGCGCATCGGGCCGGAACACATCATGGCCAGCGGCGCGCTGCCGCCGGGCTTCGCGCCGGTGCACATCGAGGGCGAGGACTACTGGGACGGCGGCATCGTGTCGAACACGCCGCTGCAGTACGTGCTCGACACCCACCCGCGCACCGAGCCGCTGATGGTGCTGCAGGTCGACCTGTTCAGCGCGCATGGCGACATGCCGCGCACCCTGGCCGAGGCGATGGAGCGGCAGAAGGACATCACCTATTCGAGCCGCACCCGCATGAACACCGATGCGATGGCGTCCAACATGAACCTGCAGCAGGCCATTGCCGACCTGATGGCCAAGATGCCGGAGCGGCTGCGCAAGGACCCGTCGGTGGAGGCCATCTGCGCGGAGCTGACGCACGAGCCGATCGAGATCGTCCACCTGATCTACCGCGACAAGCCCCACGAGCTGGAATCGAAGGACTACGAGTTCTCGCGCGCCTCGGTCGAAGACCACTGGGATGCCGGCCTGCGCGATATCCGCAACACGCTGAGCCACCCCGAGCTGCTGCAGGAGGCCACGCAGGTCAACGGCGTCACCACCTTCGACCTGACCGAGCCGAACGCGCACCGCGTGCGGCGGCCGCTGCAGTTGCCGGCCGTGCGGCAGGCCCGCTGAGCCGGTCAGCTTCACCAAAGACGCGCGGCGTAGGCTTTATCGTCAAACCCCCGGCAGACGGCTCGCACGCGGATCATCGCTTCTCAACCCCCTCTCACAAGGACATCCCATGCAACTCAAGGACAAGGTCGCCTTCATCACCGGCTCGGCCAGCGGCATCGGCAAGGAAATCGCCATCCTGTTCGCGCAGGAAGGCGCGAAGATCGTCATCGCCGACCTCAACAAGGCGGCAGCGGACGCCACGGCAACGGAGCTGCAGGGCAAGGGCGCGCAGGCCATCGGCGTGGCGGTTGACGTGACCAGTGAAGACCAGGTCGATGCGGCCGTCGAAGAGGCCGCCAAGGCCTTCGGCGGCATCGACATTCTGGTCAGCAACGCCGGCATCCAGATCGTGCACCCGGTAGAGGAATTCACCTTCGCCGACTGGAAGAAGATGCTCGCCATCCATCTCGACGGCGCCTTCCTCACGACCAAGGCCTGCCTCAAGCACATGTACGCGCAGGGCCGTGGCGGCAGCGTGATCTACATGGGCTCGGTGCATTCGAAGGAAGCGTCGGTGCTGAAGGCGCCGTACGTGACGGCCAAGCACGGACTCATCGGCTTGTCGAAGACTGTGGCCAAGGAAGGCGCCAAGTACGGCGTCCGCTCCAACGTCATCTGCCCCGGTTTCGTGCGCACGCCGCTGGTCGAGAAGCAGATTCCCGAGCAGGCCAAGTCGCTCGGCATCACCGAGGAGCAGGTCGTGAAGAACGTGATGCTCAAGGACACGGTCGACGGCGAATTCACCACGACCGACGACGTGGCGCGCGTGGCATTGCTGTTCGCAGCCTTCCCGACCAATGCCCTGACCGGCCAGTCGCTGATCGTCAGCCACGGCTGGAGCATGGAATAAGGTTGCGTTACAGCCGCAGTTCCCAGGTCTCGCCGACGAGTTGCTGTCCGAAGCCCTCGTAGGGCTCGGACTTCGTCAGGCGGAAGCCGCGCTTCGTGTAGATCGCGCGCGCCGCCGTGAGGCAGCTGTTGGTCCACAGCACCATCTTGCGGTAGCCCTTGGCGCGCGCGAAGGCGATGCATTCGTCGGTCAGCCGCGCACCCAGGCCCAGGCCGCGCGCCTGCGGCGACAGGATCAGCATGCGCAGCCGGGCGACGGTGCGCGACTGCCGCACGACGAACACCGCGCCCACCCGTTCGCCGTCGAGTTCGGCGATCCAGCACTTCTCCCCCTCGGGCTGGAACTTGCGGATGAAATTCGCTGCGATACCCGCGACCAGAGCTTCGAAGTCGCTGTTCCAGCCGTACTCACGCCAGTAGACCTCGCCGTGCTGCTGCACCACCCAGCCCATGTCGCCCGGCACCGGGTCACGCAGCACCACGTGGCGGTTCGACGAAGCAGCGCCTTCCAGCAGCGCCTCGACGCGCGCCATGGCATCGACGAGCTGCGCGCGCTGTGCGGCGTTCAGCGGCTGCAACAGCGCCGCTGCCTCGTCGCGTGATTTCTGTTGCAGCGGCGCGAAGACGGCGTGGCCGGCCTCCGTGAGTGCTAGCAGGCTCTGCCGGCCGTCGGCCGGGCTCGGCGTGCGCGCCAGCCAGCCGGCCGCCTCGAAGCGCTTGAGGATGCGGCTGAGGTAGCCGGCGTCCAGTCCCAGGTCTTGCATCAAGTCGCGCGCCACGACACCCGGGCGGTGGGCCAGTTCGTACAGCACACGGACATCGGTCAGTGACAGTGCGCTGTCCAGGTACGGGTCGAGCACGCCGATGCGGCGGGTGAAGAAACGGTTGAAGCGGCGCACGGCCTTGACGGCTTCAGGTGCGACAGGTGCGGGCAGGGTGGCTTCGGGCATGGCCGATTCTGGCGCCGAAAAGTTGACTGAGTCAACCAAATCAAGACCTGCTGAAGCACGGGACACTCTGCCGAGAGGCGACAGAAACGACCCGGCCGCCTACAATCGCGGGTTGCCCTCCGCAGGCCCGAAGGCCCAGGCCGCCTTCCAGGCCTGACATAGCGACCCCCGATCGACCCCAACAGTCCCCGATGAACGCCCCCGTCGACGTCTCCTTTTTCGCGCGCGCCGCCAAGCCGCTGACCAGCTACCGCAAGTACTGGGCGGCGCGGTTCGGCACGGCGAAATTCCTGCCGACCTCGCGCCAGGAGATGGACGCCCTCGGATGGGACAGCTGCGACATCATCGTGGTCACCGGCGATGCCTACGTCGACCACCCCAGCTTCGGCATGTCGGTGATCGGCCGCATGCTCGAAGCGCAGGGCTTCCGTGTCGGCATCATCGCCCAGCCCGACTGGCAGAGCGCCGAGCCGTTCAAGGCCTTGGGCAAGCCGAACCTGTTCTTCGGCGTGACCTCGGGCAACATGGATTCGATGATCAACCGGTACACGGCCGACCGGAAGATCCGCAGCGACGATGCCTACACGCCCGGCGACATCGGCGGCAAGCGGCCCGACCGTGCGGCCATCGTCTACTCGCAGCGCTGCAAGGAAGCCTGGAGCGACGTGCCGATCATCCTCGGCGGCATCGAAGGCAGCCTGCGCCGCATCGCGCATTACGACTACTGGTCGGACAAGGTGCGCCGCTCGATCGTGGTCGATGCCAAGTGCGACCTGCTGCTGTACGGGAACGCCGAGCGCGCCATCGTCGAGATCGCGCACCGTCTGGCCGCCAAGGAGCCGGTGCAGCAGATCACCGACGTGCGCGGCACCGCCTTCGTGCGGCGCGAGACACCGGAAGCCTGGTTCGAGATCAACTCGACCAGCGTCGACGAACCCGGCCGCGTCGAGGCACATGTCAATCCGTACCTGATGGTGTCGGACCAGGCCAAGGCCAACGGCGCCACCTGCGCGAAGGAAGACGAGGCTCAGGTCGTGGCGGCCACTGCCGAAGCGGCCGGTGCCCAGGCGCTGGCCGCGGTGCGTGCGCGCTCGGCCGATGTGAACCCGGCGATCAAGCCCATCACTTTCGTCGCGAACCCCTCGGTCAAGCTGAAGGTTCCGCCGCGCGACCGTTCGGTGATCCGACTGCCGTCGTACGAACAGGTGCGCGCCGACCCGGTGCTCTATGCGCATGCCAACCGCGTGTTGCACCTCGAGACCAACCCCGGCAATGCCCGCGCGCTGGTGCAGGCACATGGCGAAGGCAACACCGCGCGCGATGTCTGGATCAACCCGCCGCCCATCCCGCTGACCACGGCTGAGATGGACCACGTGTTCGACCTGCCGTATGCGCGCAGCCCGCACCCGCGCTATGCGGACGAGAACGGCGGCCACGACGGCGCGACCAAGATCCCGGCCTGGGAAATGATCCGCTTCAGCGTGAACATCATGCGCGGCTGCTTCGGCGGTTGCACCTTCTGCTCGATCACCGAGCACGAGGGCCGCATCATCCAGAGCCGCTCCGAAGAGTCGATCATCAAGGAGGTCGAGGCCATCCGCGACAGCGTGAGCGGCTTCACCGGCACCATCTCCGACCTGGGCGGCCCGACGGCCAACATGTACCGGCTCGGCTGCAAGAGCCCCGAGATCGAGGCCGCCTGCCGCAAGCCCAGCTGCGTGTATCCGGGCATCTGCTCGAACCTGGGCACCAACCACGACCCGCTCATCAAGATCTACCGCCGTGCGCGTGCGCTCAAGGGCATCAAGAAGATCCTGATCGGCTCCGGCCTGCGCTACGACCTGGCCGTGCAGAGCCCTGAATACGTGAAGGAACTGGTGCAGCACCATGTCGGAGGCTACCTGAAGATCGCGCCCGAGCACACCGAGCAGGGCCCGCTCACGAAGATGATGAAGCCCGGGATCGGCAGCTACGACAAGTTCAAGCAGATGTTCGAGAAGTTCTCGGCCGAGGCGGGCAAGAAGCAGTACCTCATCCCGTACTTCATCGCGGCGCACCCGGGCACCAGCGACGAGGACATGATGAACCTTGCCATCTGGCTGAAGAAGAACGGCTTCCGCGCCGACCAGGTGCAGACCTTCTACCCGTCGCCCATGGCCACGGCGACGACGATGTACCACACCAACAAGAACCCGCTGCGCAAGATCACGCGCGAGAGCGAGACGGTGGACATCGTGCGCGGCGACAAGCGCCGCCGCCTGCACAAGGCCTTTCTGCGCTACCACGACGCCAACAACTGGCCGCTGCTGCGCGAGGCCCTGAAGAGCATGGGCCGTGCCGACCTGATCGGCAACGGCAAGCACCACCTGATCCCGACCTGGCAGCCGTTGACCGACGGTGGCTACACCAGCGCGCGCCGCAAGAACTCGACCGCCGTGCCGGCGACGGCCAAGGCCGCGGCGGTCAAGCTCGCGCCGGTGAAGCCGTCGAAGGGCCGCATGCTGACGCAGCACACCGGCCTGCCGCCGCGCGACAACGGCGCCGCCCGCGCACCCGGCGGCGTGCCGGGCAAGCCCTTCCGCAAGGCGCGCTGAGCGCCCGGCGCTGCGGCATTGGCCGCGGCCGCCGAGGACTCCCTAATTCCTCCGCATTCGCGCTCGACCATCGCGGCTCTGCGCTGCCGCGGTGTGCCTGGACGGTCCTGGTACCGAGGGGCCTCGTCGGCCCATCGACGCGCAGTGCCAAAAGGAACGTACGTTGAAGAATCTTTCGCGCTTCGCGGGGCTGGCGTTGATCGCCAGCCTCTCGGCCTGCTCTTTCCTCGAGACCGACAAGCTCGACTACAAGAGTTCCGGTAAGGCCCCGCCCACCCGGACGCTCGAGGTCCCGCCCGACCTGAGCCAGCTGTCACGTGACAACCGCTTCGCCGTGCGCGGCGGTTCGGTGTCGGTCAAGAGCTACCAGGCCGCCAAGGCCGATGCGCCGAGCATCCCGACAGCCGTGTCCACACTGGGCGACGTGCGCATGGAACGCGCCGGCAACACCCGCTGGATCGCGGTCGATCGCCCGCCTGAACAACTCTGGGAACAGGTCCGCGAGTTCTGGCAGGAAAGCGGCTTCCTCCTGACCACCGAGCAGCCCAAGCTGGGCATCATGGAAACCGACTGGGCCGAGAACCGCGCCAAGCTGCCGCAGGACATCATCCGCGGCACGCTGGGCAAGTTCGTGGACCTGGCCTACTCGACGAGTGAGCTCGATCGCTTCCGGACCCGCATCGAGCGCACGCCCAACGGCGCCGAGATCTATGTCAGCCACCGCGGCATGGAAGAGGTCTACACCAACAATGCGACCAAGGACCAGACGGCCTGGCAGCCACGTGCGAGCAACCCTGAGCTCGAGACCGAGTTCCTGCGTCGCCTGATGGTCAAGCTCGGCGTCTCGCTGGAGCAGTCGAAGGCGCTGACCGCCAGCGCCGCCGACGTGAGCACCGCGAGCCAGGTCTCGAGCGCCGACGGCCGCCCGGTGGTGCAGATCCCCGAAGGCTTCGACCGCGCCTGGCGCCGGGTCGGCCTGGCGCTCGACCGCACCGGCTTCACCGTGGAAGACCGTGACCGCAACGCCGGCACCTACTTCGTGCGCTACGTGACGCCCAACCCCGACAAGAAGGAACCGGGCCTGTTCGCGAAGATGCTGAGCTTCGGCAAGGCCGCCAAGGACGAGAGCCCGCTGAAGTACCGCATCCTGGTCAAGAGCCAGGGCGAGACCAGCACGGTCTCGGTGCTCAACGAAGCCGGCGTGCCCGACACCACCGAGAACGCACAGCGCATCGTCAAAGTGATTGCCGACGATGTGCTGTGATGCGCGACGGCTTTCAACGCCCACACGTGCCGCCGCCCTGATGCTGGCCTGGGCCGTGGCGGGTTGCACATCGATGAACCAGGCCGGACGTGGCGCACTGGAGGCGATGACGCCTTACAAGGTCGAGATCGTCCAGGGCAACTTCGTCAGCAAGGAGCAGATCGCGCAACTGCGCAACGGGATGTCGCGTCAGCAGGTGCGGGAGATCCTTGGCACGCCGCTGCTGACGGATGTCTTTCATGCGCAGCGCTGGGACTATGTGTTCACGATCGAGCGGCAGCCGCTGGCACCGCAGCGCCGGCGCATGACGGTGTTCTTCGAGGGCGACCGGCTCAGCGGTGTGGAAGGCGATGCCATGCCGAGCGAGCAGGAATTCGTCGCAGGGCTGAGCAAGCCCAGACTGCGCCCGAAGCAGGTCCCGCTGCAGGCATCGGAAGAACAGCTGCTTGCAGCGCAGGGCGACCGCCCCACGGAGCCCACGCCTGCTGTTGCCGAACCGGTGCCATCGCCGGTGTCGACGCGCTATCCCCCGCTCGAGCCGTGAGCGCGACCATGTCCTGTCCCCTGTCCGAATCCCGTCGAATGAAGCTCGCGTTCCTTGTCACCTCCTTGCTGCGCGCTGCCTGCACCGCGCCGCTGTTCATCCTTCTCGCGGCGTGCTCGGGGACGGCGGGCCCGCGGCCGGCAGAACTGCCGCCAGACCCCTCACTGCTGCGCCTGAAGCAGTCCTGGGTCGCCCAACCGCCCGCCAAGGCGTTCCCGCTGCGCGCCACGGCCAACGGCGAGCAGATCACGCTCACCGGTGCCGACGGCACGGTCATGGCGATCGATGGCCGGTCCGGTCGCGAACTCTGGCGCGCCCAGGCCGGAGCGCCTGTCGATGTGGGCGCAGGGAGCGACGGCGCGGTCACCGCGGTCGTGACCAAGGACAACCAGCTCGTCGTGCTGCAGGACGGCAAGCCGGCATGGACCGGCCGCCTCGACGCGCGCGCGTTCACGCCACCGTTGGTGGCCGGTCGCCGGGTGTTCGTGCACACGGCGGACCGCACCATCAGCGCGTGGGATGCACAGACCGGGCAACGCCTATGGTCGCGTTCCCGCACCGGCGACCGCCTGGTCCTGAACCATCCGGGCGTGCTGATCGCCGTGCGCAACACCATCGTCACCAGCCTGGGCGCACGCCTGGTCGGCCTGGCGCCGAGTGACGGAGCACCTCTCTGGGAGACGCCCATTGCGACCTCCCGCGGCGTGACCGAAGTGGAGAAGATGATCGATCTCACCGGCAGCGTCAGCCGTGTCGGCGATAACGTCTGTGCACGGGCCTATGCGGTGACGATCGGCTGTGTGGATGCTTCGCGCGGCCAACTGGTCTGGCGCAAGACGGCCGTCGGTGGGGAGGGCCTGGCCGGCGACGCCGAGGCCGTCTACGGCAGTGAATCCGATGGCGCACTGATGGCCTGGCGCCGCGCGGACGGCGCGTCGGCATGGCGTTCGGAACAACTCAAGCACCGTCAACTGCTGGCGCCGGTGATCTTCGGTGGGGCGCTGGTCGTTGCAGAGCGCAGCGGTACGTTGCACCTGGCCTCCCGCGGCGATGGCGCCCTGCTCGGGCGCATGATGCCCGACGGCACCGCCATCGACGCACCACCGGTGCTTGCTGGCAACACCCTGGTCGTGGTCACGCGCAAAGGCGTGTACGGCTACCGGGCGGCCGAATGATGGCAACGACAACCCTCTCTTCGAGACGCACCGCCGCAGCGCTGGCGGTGGCCATGTGGCTCGTCGCCGGCTGCTCGACCACCAAGGTCGACGAGACGGCCAACTGGAGCCCCAACAAGATCTACACCGAAGCCAAGGACGAGGCCGGCTCCGGCGCCTACGACAAGGCCATCCCCCTGTACGAGAAGCTCGAAGGCCGCGCCGCCGG